>NZ_JBQDYQ010000014.1:0-62580 GCF_052105255.1 Brevibacterium sp. | reverse complement strand
CGAGGCCATGTCATGGGAGAGCAGCACGATCGGCAGCACCGTGGCGACGAGGAGGGCCAGGCGGACGGCGATCTCCACACGGTGGGTCGAGATGATCGCGACGATTCCTTGAGATTCGCCGCCAGCCAGGTCGGCCGCCTCCGGCCGGCGTGATTCGGACTGGCCGGCTTCCTGAGGACGGCGCAATTCGGCCTGGTCGGCCGCCTCGGTGAGGGAGGGGCGTGTCGTTTCCGTAGACGATGAGGCGCTTGCCGTGGCAACACCGACGGGGGCCGCCTCGGTGAACTCGTGGGCCTGCGGTCCCATCTGTCGGTAGAGGAAGAAGGCGTAGGCACCGACGGTGACCACGATGATCGGGATCTCCTGCCAGATCTCGTAGGCGCCATCGGGGGTGCCGATGAGGGCGGGCACGGCGAAAGCGAGGGCGGCGAACACGACGATCATGACGAGGTAGTTCGAGACGCCCGTGCGATTGTGGGTGAGCGCCCCATGCCGCAGCCCGCCGACG
Organism: Brevibacterium sp.; assembly: GCF_052105255.1. NCBI lineage: Bacteria > Bacillati > Actinomycetota > Actinomycetes > Micrococcales > Brevibacteriaceae > Brevibacterium > Brevibacterium sp. Next base: position 62,072 of record NZ_JBQDYQ010000014.1, on the reverse strand, counting down.
AGCAGACACAGGCCGACGACCGCGCCGAGGATGATCATCGACACCGCCATCACCGAATCACGGGCGATCGTCGCGTGATCGCCCGGGCCCAGCAGCACCGCGGCGATGAGGATGACCTCGATGAGGCAGATCGAGATCGTCAGCACGAGCGAACCGTAGGGATCGCCGAGGCGGTTTGCTAAGTGCTCGGCCTCGGTGACGACGCCGAAGGCGCAGATGAGGATGACCGCGATGATGACGATGAGCGCGGTCACGAGCAGCGGCAGGGGGACCGGCGGGGCAAGCAGGGAACCCATGAATTGCAGGGCGGTGAAGACGCCCCAGCCGGGGACGAGTCGCAGAATTGCGGTCGGCGTGATGATGGTGCGGAGGGCGGCGGTCATGAAAGGTCTTCCTGTCTCTGAGGCCGTCCTCATCGTGAGTCTCACTCACCCGGGTCGTCCCGACTGGTTCCTTCCGATTTCAGGCTATCCAGGCCCGCCTGGCCCGGCAAATCGGGTGATCTGGGGCATCGGCCGCAACGGCACAGTTTGAGTTGGATAGCCCATGTTTGAAACGGTGCTATTCAACTTAACCAGTGCCGTTTTGGCCGGGTGCGGTCACTTCAAGAAGGGCTGGCGCTTCAGAACCCGAAATCAGAACCCGTAGGCGGCGTCCCGCTCCTCCCGGATCGAGGCAAACGTGCGGGTGAGCACGATCGTGTCCTCGACGAGGCGGTCGAGTCGCTGGAGAACGTCGTGGCTGACGATCTCGCCCCGGTGCAGGTCGCTGCCCTCGACGAACACATACGGCTGGACTACCTGTGCCTTCATATAGCTGAGGATCGGCAGCAGGTGCTGGGCTGGAATGAGATAGTGCTTCGACGAACCGGCAGTGGCGACGACGCCGACGACCTTGTCGAGGAAGGCATTGACCGGAAGCAGATCGAAGACGTTCTTCAGCGCCGCCGGAATCGAGGCCTGGAAGATCGGGGTGCCGATGATCATCGCATCAGCGGCCATGAGCTCCCTGGCCACCCGACCGGTGTCACCGGTGTACTCGGTGAAGTTCCGCCCGTCGGCGAAGATCATGTCCACCTCGGCGAGGTCGATGACGCTCACGTCGATGGTGGGGTCGTAGGCGGCGACCGCCTCGGCGAGGTGATCGATCACGGTCCGGGTCTTCGTTCCGACGTTGGACCCGGACAGCAGAACCAGCTTCATGACAGGGCCTCCTCGGCGGAATCGAATGTGGAACCAGCAGAGCCGGACGTAGAACCAGCAGGGCCGGACGCTGAACCGGCGGATTCGGTCGGCGAATCCGCATGCACGGTGGCGGTGTACTTCTTGACGGCGGGCAGGATCTCGGTGCCGATGATGTCGATCTGGTCCATCACGTCGGCATAGGCCATCCCGCCGAAGTCGACCTGCGCGAGGTAGCGCTGGTGACCGAAGACCTCATGCTGGTGGAGGATCTTCTCGATGATCTGCTGCGGGCTGCCGATGTTCGCGATGGATGCCGGGTCGACGCTCTGCGCGAAGTGCTGCTTGGGCATGCCCTGTCCGTTCGTGCGCTTCATCCCCTCGTTGATGTGCGGATACATTTCCCGCAGCGCCTCCTGCGAAGTCTCCGCCGCGTGGAAGAAACCGGCCGTGGCGATGGGCAGGGTCGCCGGATCGAATCCGGCATGAGCGGCCGCGCGACGGTAGGCATCGACGGTGCCCTTGAACACCGAGGTGGTCCCGCCGAGGTGGGCCATGACCATGGGAACCCCGGCCAGTCCCGCCTTCACCGCGCTCGCCGGTGCCCCGCCGACGGCGCGCCAGATGCGCAGCGCCTGCCCGGTGGGGCGGGGGAGGACCTCGGCGTCGTTGAGCGGAGCCCGGAACTGACCGGACCAGGTCACCTGCTTCTCGCGGTTGATCTTGAGCAGCAGATCGAGCTTCTCCTCGTACAGCTCTTCGTAGTCGCGCAGATCGTAGCCGAGGAGTTCGAACAGACCGACCCGGGAGGCGCGACCGGCGACGAGTTCGGCACGACCGCCGGAGATGAGATCGATCGTCGCGAAGTTCTCGAACACCCTGACCGGGTCCGAGGTCGACAGGATCGTCGACGAACTGCCGATGCGGATCGTGTCCGTGGCTTGGGCGATGGCGCCGAGGATGACGGCATGGGCCTGCGAGGCGAAGAACTCCTGGTGGCTCTCGCCGAGGCTGAAGAAGTCGAGTCCGGCTGCCTCGGCAGCTTGGGCGTAGCCGATGAACTCGTGGATGCGCTGCCCCGCATCGACGCGTGATCCGTCGTGCGGGTCAGGCAGATGATCGCCGAGGCTGTAGATGCCGAACTGCAGTCCCTGACCTCGGTCGAGACCGAATTCGTGCATATAGTTCGGCTGCTGTGTCGGCTGGGAATCAGTCGTTTCGGAGTGCTGCGGTGGGGTGACGTGCGGCTGCGCGGACTCGCTCAAGGTCTCTCCTCGTGACGGGGACGAAAATGTCATTTGCCATGTCAACTGAGACGGCTGCGGAATTATTCCCGCGGGTTCTCGCCGCGCTTCCGGCTGGTGTCGTAGAGCTTCTTCATCAGTGCGTGCAGCTGCACTTTCTCATCCTCGCTCAAGGAATCGTCGAACAGAGACGCCTGCTGTTCCTGCTGCGAGGGAAACGCGCGTTCGAGGAGTTCGCGGCCCTTGGGCGTCAGCGAGATATGTTTGGTCTTCCAGTCCTGTTCGCGGGAGATCAGGCCCTCGGACTCGAGCCGGGCGAGCATGCGGGAGATGCCGCCGCCGCTGACGGTCAGTCCTTTTGCGAGTTCGGACTGCGTGATCGGCTCGAAATTGCGGATATGGGCAAGGGCTTCGAACTGGGCGACGGTGAGCCCGAATCGGCGCAGGTGCTCATTGGAGAGCTGGTTGCTGTTCTGGACGAAGCGGGCCATGCGCAGCCAGATGAGCGTGCTCAGGCTCAGATCTTCCACCGCTTCTCCTTCTCCTGACTGCGTAGTGGCCGCTGACGTTGTGGGCGACGTGTTTCGCCCTCACATTACCTGGGCTGCGTGGGGTGAGATGCGGGCAGTCTTGAAGATGAATGTCTGTGGTGGTTGAACAAGTGGCACCAGATGGGTGAAACGGACGTCGTCTCGAAAAGGCGCCCGGGGTCGTGCCGTCTCTGGCCATCCCCGACCGGAGTGGGACAATGGAGGCAGTCACCGTGCCTCGTGGGCGAGCGCAGGGATGGTGAGCAAGCGCACGTACCAGCTGTGCTGTCCACGAGCGCGATTGAAACTGAATGGGGAAGAGGGCAGATAGGTGAGCGAAGAGAACAGCGAACTCCTCGGAGCGGGACGCAAGGCTGCAGTCATCATCGCCTCCACCTCGGCGGCTCGGGGAGAGGCCGCGGACACGACGGGTCCGATCCTCGTCGACTGGCTGCGCGGCCGCGGTTATGAGACCCCCGATGCCATCGTCGTCCGAGACGGCGTACCTGTCGGTGAGGCCTTGAGGACTCTTCTCGTCGACACTCCGGAAGCCGGCCGTCCTCGCATCCTCGTCACCAGCGGCGGCACCGGGCTCGCTCCCGATGATCGCACTCCGGAGTTCACTGCCGAACTCCTCGAACGCCAGTCCCCGGGCCTCATCTATGCGATGTGGCGCAAGGGTCTCGAAACAACATCCTCGGCGGTGATGAGCCGCGCGGTCGCGGGAGTGCGCGGACGCAGCTTCGTCATCAACTTCCCCGGTTCGAAGGGAGGGGTCAAGGACGGAATCACCGTCATCGATGACCTCCTCGAGCACATTCAGACCTCCGTCGAGGACACCACCGATCACGGCCCCCGGGCCTGAGAGAGGAACGAGACCATGCAGATGCGCAAGGCCGTGCGAGCCCGGGTCTATAAGTTCGACGCCACTGGTGAGATCTCGGCCGGTCCGGATTCCCTGGCAGGCGAGGAGCCGCTGGAGATCCAGCTCAACGGTGAGCAGTACACCGTGACCATGCGCACCGCCGGACACGACGTCGAACTCATCGCCGGATACCTGCTCTCCGAGGCTGTGGTGACCTCGATGGACGATATCGACGAGGTCAACTTCTCTGCCGGGCTCGCCCCCGATGGCAGCCGGAACTACAATGTAGCCCAAGTGCGTCTGGCTCCTGGGATCTGGACGCCCGAAACAGCGCCCGCTCGCAACGTCTACACCTCGTCGTCGTGTGGAATCTGCGGAACCGCGGCCGCCGATGCGGTGACGAAGACCTCCGCGTTCCCGCTCATCCCCGCCGCCTTTCATGTCGAGGACCAGGGGGAATACGAGTTTCCGCAGCTGCTCTCTGCCGCCCGGATCGGTGAGCTGCCCGATCGACTGCGGCAGACGCAGGAGATCTTCGACAAGACCGGCGGGGTCCACGCCGCGGCACTCTTCGCCGTCGGAGACGACCCGAACGCAGAACCCGAACTGCTCGTCGGTCGCGAGGACGTCGGCCGGCACAATGCCGTCGACAAGGTCATCGGCTGGGCCATGGCCAACCGTGGCCTGCCGCTGCGATCGACCGTCCTGCAGGTGTCCGCGCGGGCATCGTTCGAACTCGTCCAGAAGTGCGCGATGGCGGGCATCCCGATGATGTCCGCCGTCAGCGCCCCATCGGCGATGGCCGTCGACTACGGCAAGGACGTCGGCGTGAGCGTCATCGGCTTCAACCGCAAAGGCAAGTTCAACGCGTACTCGTACCCCGAACGCGTGGCGTGACTTCGACGCTGCAGCCGCGCCTGAGACATCTCCACACTTGCCGTCGGCCTCCGGCTAGCATGCTGAGTTGAAGCATGCCCTCGACAGGAGGTCAGTGATGGCCGACCACGGCCGGAAACTGGACCAGAAGCCCCCTGGCATCGGTCTCCTCACCGTTCTCCTCGGTGCCGTCGCCGCCGGACCCATCCTGCTCTACGGGCTCAGTGCCACGAGCGATTCGATCATCGCCGAGCTCGGCATCTCCGAAGCCCACTTCGGACTGCTCGCCACCACCTGCTTCGGCACCGCCGCGATCGGCAACGCCACCTTCGGCCGCCTCGCCGACCGGCATTCTGACCTCTCGCTCATGGCGTTCATCTTTGTTCTCTCCGCGCTCGCACTGCTTCTGGTGGCCGTGCCGGACGGGTTCGGGATGCTGCTGCTCGCCGCCGGCCTGTCCGGCATCGCCCAGTCCTTCCCCAACGGGGTGACCAACCGGATCCTGCTCGAACGCGTCCCCGACATCAAACGCATCGGCTGGGTCGGCATCAAGCAGTCCGGGGTCCAGGTCAGCCAGCTCGTCGCCAGCCTCGCCTTCCCCGTCCTCGCGCTCGGCATCGGCTGGCGCGGCGCAGCCCTGACCGTCGCGATCATCCCGCTCATCCTGCTTGCGATGACCTGGTATTCCCTGCGCACCACCCCGCTGCTGACCGCTCCGAAAACCTCAAGCGATACCCCCGCCGAGGCGGCCGACCTCAACCCTGACATCGCCGAGACCGACACTCCCGCCGAGGCGGCCCGACCCGACCCAGGACCGTCACCCACCCGTCCGGCCAGGCACCCCGGCATGGTGTGGGCCCTGGCGCTGTTCGGGCTGATCAACGGCATCGGCGTGCAGGCGACGAACGTGTACATGCCCCTCTTCGCCGTGCGCGAGATGAGCTTCAGCCTCGTCCTCGGCGGTGCCACGGCGGCACTGGCCGGCGTCATCGGCGTCATCGCCCGCGTCACCTGGGCCAGACGCATGGCCAAAGGCGCCTCGGGGCCGCACCTGCTGCTGGTCCTCGCCCTCATCGCCCTGGCTGGAGCGGTGCTGTTCCTCATCGCCGACACGGCCGGGTGGGGACTGCTCGTCTGGGTCGCCGTGGCCTTCCACGGAATCTCGGCTCTCGGCGTCTCGGTGGTGCTCATGGCCGCACTCGTACGTGCGATCCCGGCGTCCTCGATGGCGTCGGCCAGCGGCATGGTCACGGCAGGGATGTTCTTCGGCTTCGCCTTGGGCCCGCTGCTCATGGGCGTCATCGTCGGCTCGCCCGGCGGGTTCGAACTCGGCTGGATCGCCGTAGGTGCCACCTATGTGCTGTGCGTGATCCTCGCGCTCATCCTCATCCGCTCAAGCTCCCGCCGCAGCTGAGGATCAGTCGACCACAGTCGACCCACCGTTCAGCCAGAGCGAGGGGTGTCGTCCCGAGCGCCTTCCCGGCGCCGAGGCGGCCCGTATGAGATCGGGACCGAAAATCGGGGCGACGTGTGCTTACAATAGAACACATGTCTGAATATGATCCTCCGGCGTGGATGATCCGCTACCGGAACTTCAAAACGCTGTGCTCCTATGTCTGCGGTGAGTTCATCCGCTTCTATCTCACCACCGGCTGCGATCAGATCAGGTATACGCATTCGCAGATCACCGAGGGACTGCCGAACTATTCATGCCGACTGGACTCCGACGACGGATCGGTTCTGCTGCTGCCGCTCGACGACTGGGTCGATCGTCTGGACGAGGTCATGCCGCTGGTGCGGACGTGGCTGGGCGAGCATTCGGATCTCAAAGGGTGCAAGCCGGAGAAGTCGCACTACCAGGGCGACCGCTATTGGTTCACCCGCTGGCAGGAGGCCAACCCGTGGTGACGGGCGACTCTGTGATGACGGTGGCCTGCGGTAGGGCACCTTGGACATCCAGCGGGTGGGTCGCAGTAGAATCCGGAACATGCGCAAACGTGTGATCGTGATCGTCATCGCGGCTTTGGCGGTACTGGGGCTGATCGCCACCATGCTGGGCGGCGTGCCTGCCTGAGTCGCTTTTCGGCCTGACCTCATCCGCCGTGCCGAAGACGGCCCTGCACGTCTTCGCCCATGATGCGGAGAGCACCGACTAAGTGGTCGGTACCGGCGGAACCCTGAAAGGCTCCAGAGAGCTCGTGGCCGAGCGGTACAACGAACGAGGCGGCGAACTCAGTAACCGCTTTCAGCGGTACGTCTTCGACTCCGATGAAATCCAGAAGTTCGAAAGCGATCTCGACAACGGAGCGATTCTGCGTGTGATCGGCGACCCCGATCTCCGTGCGGATTATAAAGGCAATCGCCGAATACCGTAAGGGACTGGTCGCGGGCGTCGACGTTTGGGACGGTGGAGTCTCGGTTCGGCAGAGGTCGCGGAGCGGTGACGATTACTGCTCCGCCGAGCACCTTGACGAACCTCGAGGAAAGGAGAAACCGTGACCGCGAAATTCAACACCACGAACCCGGCGACCGGAGAGGTCCTCAAGGAATTTCCCACAGCCAGCGACGAGGAGATCTCCGCCGTCATCGACGCCTCCGACGCGGCCTTCCAGACATGGCGGACGACCGATGTCCGGGAGCGTTCTGCACCGCTCGCCCGAGCGGCGGATCTCATGGACGAGCGCAGATGGGACCTCGCTGAGCTCCTCACGCTCGAAATGGGCAAACTGCGCGCCGAGGCCGAAGCAGAGGTCGAACTGGCAGCGAGGATTCTGCGCTACTACGCCGAAGAGGGACCCCTGCTGCTCTCTGACGAGGTGCTCGAACCGTCCAGCGGAGGCAGCGCGGTGATGAAGTACGAGCCCATCGGTCCGATACTCGGTGTCATGCCGTGGAACTTCCCCTACTACCAGGTGGTCCGCCTGGCTGCGCCGAACCTCGTGGCGGGCAACACCATCATCCTCAAGCACGCATCGAACTGTCCGCAGTCGGCTCTGGCCTTCGAACAGGTCATGAATGATGCGCAGCTGCCGTCCGACTGCTATCGCAACGTCTTCGCCGACAGTGATCAGATCCAGACGGTCATCGCGGACGAGAGAGTTCGCGGCGCCTCGCTGACCGGTTCCGAAGGCGCCGGAGCGGCAGTGGCAGGGGCCGCCGGCCACAACCTGAAGAAGTCCATCCTCGAACTCGGCGGAAGCGACCCGTTCATCGTCCTCGACTCCGCGGATCTGGATGCGACCGTCACCGCCGCCGTGAAAGGGCGGATGACGAACTCCGGGCAGAGCTGCATCGCCTCCAAGCGCCTCATCGTGGTCGAAGATCTCTACGACGAGTTCGTGGATCTGATGACGGCGAAGATGTCGCAGTTCGTTGCAGGAGACCCTGCAGACTCCGTCACCACGATGGCACCTCTGTCCTCCGAGAAAGCGGCGCAGGAACTCATGGAGCAGGTACATGACGCCATCGATCACGGTGCGAAGGTCCACACCGGCGGGCACCGAGTCGACCGACCGGGTGCCTTCGTCGAACCCACGGTGCTGACCGGGGTGACCGAACAGATGCGCGCCTACTCGGAGGAGCTGTTCGGACCCGTCGCGGTCGTCTACTCGGTCGCAGGCGAGGACGAAGCTGTCGCTCTGGCCAACGACTCGTCCTTCGGCCTCGGCGGCACGGTCGTCAGTGACGACATCGAGAAGGCCCAACGCGTCGCTGACCGCATCGACACCGGAATGGTGTGGATCAACCAGGCCACCTGGACCGAACCCGACCTGCCCTTCGGCGGGACCAAGCGCTCGGGCGTCGGTCGGGAGCTCGGCGCAGAGGGCGTTCGCGAGTTCGTCAACAAGAAGCTCATTCGCACGCCCTGACACAGCAGACCGACAGTCGTCCGAGATACCGGAAGGAGACAGATGGATCTCAACATCCGCGACCGCAAGGCACTGGTGACGGGGGCGAGTTCGGGCATCGGGCTGGAGACAGCCCGTCAGCTCCTCGCCGAAGGAGCCGTCGTCGTGATGACCGGGCCCGAGCCCGACGAACTCAAAGCCGCAGTCGACGAACTCGCCGAATTCAAGGAGCGGATCTACGTCCACGACGCCGATATCGCCGATGACGAATCAGTCGACGAACTCGCCGCGTCCGTCGCCGCCGACGTCGGCGACCTCGACATCCTCGTCAACGTCGCCGGCATTCACGGGGCCGGCGGGCTGTTCCACGAGATCAGCCAGGAGGGCTGGGACCGAACCATCGACGTCGACCTCATGGGACCGGTCCGTGTCACTCGGGCGTTCCTTCCGGGTCTTCGCCGAGGCGGCTGGGGGCGAATCGTGTTCGTGTCCTCCGAAGACGCTGTGCAGCCCTATGACGACGAGCTGCCGTACTGTGCGGCCAAAGCCGGCATGCTCTCCTTGGCCAAGGGACTCTCGCGCACCTACGCCTCCGAAGGACTGCTGGTCAACACCGTCTCTCCGGCGTTCATCGCGACCCAGATGACCGACGAGATGATGAATGAGCGAGCCCAGCAGAAGGGAACGAGCTTCGATGAGGCCATCGCCTCGTTCCTGCGCGAGGAGCGTCCGTTCATGGAACTCGGTCGTCGCGGCCGACCGGAGGAGGTGGCCAAGGTCATCGCATTCCTCTGCTCGGACGCTGCGAGCTTCGTCAACGGTTCGAATTATCGCGTGGACGCCGGATCGGTGGCCACGATCTAGTGCGCCAGAGCGCCCCGAACACCGGATGCAGGCACGGCAGAGACGACAGGAAGAGGAGCGTCCGACAGGGCTGAATTCCGATATGTGGTCATCGGCGGCGGCATGGCCGCTGACTCCGCGGCCCAGGGGATACGGGAGATCGACGAGGAGGGTTCGATTGCCATCATCAGCGATGACGTCGACGAGCCCTATACCGTCGTCTGCGGGATCTGTCGGGCCGGAACCTGAGCATCGCAGCCACGGACGCGTCCGCGGAGCCCTCATGGTGAGTACGGAGGGCCGACTCGATGACGCACGGGAGATACTGGCCGAAGACTGGGACCACACCCCGGGTGGCCTCGTGACCAGGATCTCGTGAATTGAGTCTCTGGGCAGAACCTCACAGGGGCCCGCGGCGCTGAGCCGTGTTCGCGCCTGCCCTCGATCCTTCGACTCAGCGCCACCGTGCGCTGTGGGCGCAGAGTACTCTCCTTCAGGCGTTCGCACTATGCCTTGTCGGCCCCGCAGAGTGTGCTTAGACTTCCTGACAATCAGAAGACTCTGTCCAGGAACTGTCCAGGAGGCGTGTGATGAGTGGGAAGATCGAACTCGGGACTGTCAAGACCGACGTGCCGGCACGGTTGGATCGGCTGCCGTGGGCCCGGTTCCACTGGATGGTCGTCGTCGGGCTCGGCAGTGTGTGGATCCTCGATGGTCTCGAGGTCACGATGGTCGGCAACGTCGCGGCTCGGATGACCGAAGAGGGCAGCGGCATCGACATGACTGCGGGGCAGATCGGCACGGCCGGAGCAATCTACGTGCTCGGTGCTTGTGTCGGTGCGATCGTCTTCGGTCAGCTCACCGACCGATTCGGTCGCCGCAAGCTCTTCCTCATCACTCTCGTGCTCTATCTCGTCGCCACCGTCGCCACGGCGTTCTCGTTCTCCGCCTGGTACTTCTTCCTCGTCCGCTTTCTCACCGGTGCCGGCATCGGCGGGGAATACGCGGCCGTCAACTCGGCCATCGACGAACTCATCCCCGCCCGCATGCGGGGCCGCATCGACCTCATCATCAACGGCTCCTACTGGCTCGGTGCCGCCGGTGGTGCGGCAACGACCCTGCTCTTCCTCAACACCGATATCCTGCCGAAGATGATCGGCTGGCGCCTGGCCTTCGCCGTCGGCATGCTGCTGGCGATCTTCGTCTTCGTCGTGCGCAAGAACGTTCCAGAGAGTCCGAGGTGGCTGTTCATCCACGGTCGGAACGACGAGGCCGAACGCATCGTCGGCGAGATCGAAGACGGCATCGAAGCGGAGACCTCACAGACTCTGCCGGCGCCGAAGAAGACCATCACCGTCCGGCAGCGGAAGACGATCTCGTTCGTCGAGATCATGAAGGTCGCTTTCACGATCTATCCCAAACGCGCGATCCTCTGCCTCGTCCTCTTCGTCGGTCAGGCGTTCCTCTACAACGGCATCACCTTCAACCTCGGCACGATCTTCAGCGGTTTCTACGGAGTCGCCGCAGCCTCGGTGCCGATCTTCATCATTCTGTGGTCGCTGAGCAACTTCGCCGGCCCCGTCGTCCTCGGCAGGCTCTTCGACACGATCGGTCGGAAGCCGATGATCTCGTTCAGCTACCTCGGATCGGCGGTCGTCGCAGTCGTCCTCGCCTTCGTCTTCAATGGTGAAGTCGGCGGCGAATGGCTCTTCCTCCTGATCCTCGTCGTGTGCTTCTTCCTCGCGTCGTCCGGTGCCAGCGCAGCCTATCTCACGGTCAGCGAGATCTTTCCGATGGAGACTCGAGCACTGGCCATCGCGTTCTTCTACGCCGTCGGTACGGCCGCCGGAGGCATCGCCGGTCCGCTGCTCTTCGGCGGCATGATCGAGTCCGGTGACCGCTCCCAAGTGGCCTGGGCGTTCTGCATCGGGGCAGCGGTCATGGCGCTCGGCGGAGTCGCCGAACTGCTCTTCGGAGTCAAGGCGGAAGGTGCCGACCTCGAAGACATCGCCCGCCCCTTGACGGCCGAGGACGCTGAGGGTGCCGAAAGCGCTGCGGAAAGCGGTTCTGAGCGGACCGAGCGCAGTGACCGGGCGGGCTCCGCCGCCGCAGCCGAATCGTCGGCGGGCCCTGAGGCGGGAAGCCGAAGGGAGCGTCTGCGTCCGGGCCCGGGATCGGCCGGCGTCTATGCGCCGTGGCCTTCGGTGTCCTCTCGCGACGTTCCGCCCGAGGTCTCGGCCAACGAGGTCAACGGCATCATCGATTTCGTCCGCGACATGGAACCTGTCGGTGAGGTCGAACTCTACCGTGCGATCGGGGCTCGGCGATGGGGCCCAGGACGCTTCCGTGCGGCGGTGCGTGAAGCAGTTCGGCAGGGAGCCGTCCATCGCAACCGCCGCGGCAGGCTGGAATACCGAGGCGACCGATCATAGACCGGGTTCGTCGGTCAGCGGGGCTCGCGGAGGCGGAGGAAGCATATCGATGAGTTCATTGACGGCCTCGGCCAGAATGTCGTGCTGATAGGGCTCCAGGAAGTAAGCCTCGTGGAGGTAGGCATCGAGCTCGTATTCGGTGAGTTCACCGCCAAGGCTGACATAGTGCAGCCACGCTCCGGCAACCGATATGTTCCAGAAATCAACGGCCTCCGTGAGCTGCCTCCGCCTGATGATCGCGCGCTCGTCTGAGAACGAGTCACCGGAGTGGGTGTCGATGCGCTTCGGGTTCTGATCGTCCATACGTGTGCTGATTCGCCTCGTGACTTTCGCGGCAGGAGGTTCGTCCTGCCCAGTGTGCCAGCGATCCGGGCCCAGCGCTCCCTGCGCTCCCTGCTCTCGCTGGTCGCTGGTCGCTGGTCGCTGGTCTCGAATCTTCCCGAAGTGTATGTTCTGCTTCTCGAGCAGGGCTAGGGGGTGTCGGCGATCGGTCTGCCGCTTCTAAATCGCCGCGAGCGCATAACGCCTGCACCTGCCGAAGGAGCCTCTACGCAGGTATTTCAGTGAGGTCCCACATCTGGTGTCGCATCCGCGGCCGGTCCAATAGCGTGAGCGGGTCAGAAACGGAATGAGGTGACGATGAGCGAATTCGGCATCGAGGAGGAATTCCTCCTCGTCGATCGACATTCACTTCTGCCTGCTCTATCGAAGAGCAGCTTGCAGGAGGTAGAGGACGCGGTGAGCCCGAGCAGCGGAGAAGCCTGTGCCGAATGGCTGCCCGGGCAGATCGAATTCGCCACTCCCGTCCTGACCACGGCCGACGAGGCGGTCGAATCGCTGCACGCTTTTCGCCGCAGCCTCTCGACAGCGTCTCGGGCGCGCGATCTGTTCGCTGTCGGCCTCGGCACAGCGCCTCAGATCTCGGGCGCCCCCGCAGGCGTCAGTGATGGCAGTCGCTACCGTGAGTTCGCGGACCTGGCGCCCGGGATCGCAGCCGATCAGTACGTCAACGGCATGCATGTCCATGTCGACATCCCCGACCGGGAAGCAGGACTGAGGGCACTCAACGGCCTGCGCAGATGGATTCCCGTGCTCACCGCGTTGAGCGCGAATTCTCCTCTTTGGCGCGGAGCCGACAGCGGCTTCGCCAGCTGGCGTTCCATCCACTACCGGCGGTGGGTCGTCTTCGGCATTCCGCCTCACTTCCACGACCTCGACGACTACGATGCGCAGATCGCTGCTGCGCTGCGATCGGACGTGGTGTTCGACGAGGCGACTCTGGGTTGGCTGGTCCGGCTCTCACCCACGCACAGGACCGGCGAACCGGGGCCAGGGAGTGGGTTCGGTGAGATCCGGGGCCCGGACGATGCGATGCTCGCGGATGGAGTCGAAGCACCCCGCTCGCCGATCTGCGCAGTAAGTCGATGCCGTTCGTCATCGGTAACGGTGGGCGCGGGAGCAGCAGCCGCGTCGCGGGGTATGTCATCGGTCGATACTGCTGAGGTCCCGTCCATCGGAGATGCCGCTCCAATCGTGTCTCAGGTGCCGACCCTGGGCTTGCTGTCTTCAGTCTTCAGTATTCGTCCGCGTCAGGGCCCGCCAATGGCTCCCGACGGTGGTTTTCCGTCGTTGCCCGCCGGGCCCCGCGGTGAACTGTCCCTTCAGTGCAGAGTCGACTTCAGCTCTGCGATGCGTGCGGTGAGCCCGGCGATGTCAAGCCCCTGACTCTTCTTACACAGCTCTCGCGTCTGTTCGGGACAGAGGATGCCGGATGCGAGGAGTCGGGAGACCGGTGTGCGCGGCTGGTCGTATTCGCGTCGACGCACTCCTGAAGGTGTGAGGCGCCAGCCCACCGGGTTCTTCACGGGCATGAAGTGATTGAGCCGGTCGGCCAAGGCCGACCACAGACCGTTGACTCTGATGATCGCGGCATCGGTGGCGTGCGGTGTGCCGAGCGGAAGGTCAAGGCCGCGGAACGTCCGATCTGGCACGCGGGGCCCCTGTCGGAGATCGCTTGTGCAGTGGATTTCGATGAGGCTCGCCTCCGCCCACGTAGTGATGGCGCTGTCCGGAACCGCTGGCGGCAGCAGGACTCCGGTGACGACGAAAGGCACCCCGCGGACCATCTGTGCGAGCATGTCGACGACCTGCGTGCCGGGAGCGAAGGTCTTCGTCTGTACCCACCCGATCTCGACGTCGGTGAATGTTACTGTGACGCAGTCCTCGCCCGTCGGTCTCTTGATCGTCAGCAGTTCGACGAGGAAATAGCCGGGTTCGGGCTCGAGCAGCGAACGCATGCGCTGCCGCGGGAACGAAGCGCGCATCCCCGCCCCGGTGCCGGTCAGCCACGAATCGTCGTGGTCGCCGGCCTTGGCACCGCGAAGGTACCGATCGATCGTCGCCGCGGAGATATTGAGGAGTTCCCTTCGCACCGAGGAAGAATAGCCGTGCCGTCCCTCACGGAGGTGGCCGTGCCTCTCCAAGGATTCCAGGCAGTCGGACATCCCTGCCTCGAGGTACTTACCGCAGGGGCGGCCGGAAGACTTCCACACCAGCTCGAGAGCCCGCTGGGCGTGGGGGGAGAATTTCTTCGGCTTGAGACGACGGCGGTCGACGACGGCGTCGAGGGAGACTCCGGCCCTGATCTGATGGGACTGGCTGCGCAGCTGGTGGCGCGCGTGATCGCGAGTCCACCCGGTTGCCTCGGTGAGTGAGTCGAGGATCGTGCCCTTGCCCTTGCGCGACGATGCCTCATAGGAGCGCGCGTAGGTGCGGGCGAGTTGGATGGGTGAAGTCATGATGTCTTCCTCCGAATCGGTTCGAGGAGCCGCAGGGGTTCCCATGTTGGCAATCACGCTATTGAGGGCAAAGTTCGTGCGGAAGGGTCTTTACAGATCCGCGGGGTTCGTCTAATGGATTGCGTTGACCTCCCAGGCCCTCCACTTCCACTTCGCGCGCGAAGGGCTTGGTCGCCCCTTCTTGGCCGGATAACTCCGTTCCGCTGCAGGCCCACATCGACATCCCCCGGCACTTCCGCCTCGTCCTCGGGTGACGTCGCCTCGGCCCGCAAGGGAGATTCGCCCCTCGGGCATTTCATTAGCTAAGCTAAAGAACATGACGCCGCGAAGCAGCACCATCGATGAGCTCTACACGCGCACCGCCGAAGATGCGTCCAGGGCCGTGATCGCGAGCTATTCGACCTCTTTCGGTCTTGCGGTCAGACTGCTCGGAGCCAGAAACCGGCACCATATCCGCAATATCTACGCCCTGGTCCGCATCGCCGATGAGATTGTCGATGGCCTGGCCCTCGAAGCAGGGTTTGACGAGGCCGAGCAGCGGGAGATGCTGGACCGGTTCGCATCCGCCACCCACGCAGCGCTGCGCAACGGCATCAGTGACAACCTCGTCATCCATGCCTTCGCCCGGACCGCCCGCGCAGCCGGCATCGACGCGGAGCTCATCGACCCGTTCTTCGCCTCCATGCGGGCAGACCTGGAATCTGCGGACAGAGGTCCCGGTCGTAGGACCGAGGCGGCGACCGCGTCGCCGGTCCGCGGCTTCGACGCGAAGGAACATGCCGAGTACGTGTTCGGGTCCGCCGAGGTCGTCGGACTCATGTGCCTCAAGGTCTTCCTCATCGATCTCGACCGCACCCCCGCTGAGGTCGCCCGGCTCGAGTACGGCGCACGGCAGCTGGGAGCGGCGTTCCAGAATGTCAACTTCCTGCGCGACCTGGCCGATGATGATCAGCGCCTCGGCCGCAGCTACCTCACCTCCGGACACCGACTCACCGAGGCTGAGAAAGCCGAATGGGTGTACACGATCCGGGAGCAGCTCGACGCCGCCCAGGATGCCATCACCGGACTGCCGAAGGACGCGCGCACCGCGGTCCGCTGCGCCTGCGCGCTCTTCACCGCGCTCACCGAGAGGATCGCCTCTACTCCCGTCGCCGAGCTCTACCGACAGCGGGTGCGGGTCCCGAGCGCCGTTAAGGCTCGACTGACAGCCCACGCAGTCATGACTTCAGCCCGCGAAGGTCGGAAGTGAACCGGCGGAGCGGCTCCGGTGCCGTCAGCAGCCCGCGCACCGGCATCATCGGCGGGGGAGCCGCCGGGCTGGCCACAGCTATCCTCCTCGCCCGCGAAGGGCACTCGGTCGACCTGTACGAGAAGAACACCGAACTCGGTGGCCGCATCGGCGTGTTCGAGCGTGAGGGCTTCCGTTTCGACACCGGGCCCTCCTGGTATCTCATGCCCGAGGTCTTCGAACACTTCTTCGCTCTCGCCGGCACCAGCGCTGAGGCAGAACTCGACCTCCGCACGCTCGATCCCGGCTACACCGTATTCAGCCCACCGGGGCCGGTCGATGAGAGCACGGGAGCCCCGGGGCGCACGCGAGCACTGACGATCCCGCAGGGCAGGTCCCGGGTGCGGGCGACCTTCGAAAGCGTCGAGCGAGGCACGGGAGATGCCCTCGACGACTATCTCCTCTCGGCCGAGCAGACGAAGGAGCTCGCGCTCGCCCACTTCCTCTACAACCCCTTCACCTCGCCGCGGTCACTGCTCCATCGGGACATCCTCGGCGGGCTCCCGACACTGGTCCGGCAGATGGGGACGTCGCTGGCGAGCTTCGCGGAAGCCTCGTTCAACGATCCGGTGCTGCGCCAGATCCTCCAGTACCCCGCGATCTTCCTCGGCACCGACCCGAGACGAGCACCGGCGATCTACCACCTCATGAGCACGCTCGACCTCGCCCAAGGTGTCAGTTACCCCATGGGCGGGTTCCATACGATCATCGACGCCCTGGTCCGGTTGGCCGAACACTCCGGGGCGCGCCTGCACACGGGAGCCGAAGTCACGCACATCGACACCGAGGCAGCAGGGCGAGGTCGAGCCGAGCGCGGGCCAGTCGGGCGCGGCCGAACCAGACGTCGAGTCACCGGCCTGAACTGGACCGACAAGGACGGACGTGCACACACGCATTCTGCCGATGTCGTCGTCTCCGCCGCCGACCTCCACCACACGGAGACGAGACTGCTCTCTCCCGAGGACCAGAGCTTCCCCGAACGCTCCTGGACGTCGGTGACGAGTGGTCCCGGCGCGGTGCTCGTCTTCCTCGGCATCGAAGGCGAACTCGAGGCACTGCCGCACCATTCGCTGTTCTTCACCGAGGACTGGGCGGCGAACTTCGACGCGATCTTCGGGTCCAGGCAGAAGATCCCCTCGCCGGCCTCGATCTATGTCTGTCGTCCCAGCGCCACCGATCCCACTGTCGCTCCGCCCGGGCACGAGAACCTCTTCCTCCTCATCCCCGTCCCCGCCGATGCGGGACTCGGGGCCGGGGGAGACGACGGCGGAGGGGACCCGCGGATCGAGACGACCGCCGACCGTGCGATCGACCAGATCGCCCGGTGGGCCGACATCCCCGACCTGCGCCGGAGGATAAGAGTGCGCAGAACCCAGGGCCCGACGGACTTCGCCGAAGGATTCAACTCCTGGCTCGGCGGAATGCTCGGACCTGCGCACACACTGCGACAGAGCGCGATGTTCCGACGGCAGAACTCTTCGAGGACAGTCGACGGGCTGTTCTATGCCGGCGCCACGACGACGCCCGGCGTCGGTGTGCCGATGTGCCTCATCAGCGCCGAGCTCGTCCTCAAACGCCTCCGCGGAGACTCCAGCCCGGGACCGCTGCCGACCTGAGCCGGTGAGGGGGCTTCGAGACCGATAGTCAGTCCTCGGCCGGTGCTCCATGCCTGTGCCTCGTTGCCCTGCGTCCGCGCAGTGCGCCGAGGAGGCCCCGCCGGAGCAGACCGCGCCGAGGCGGCGACCAGATCTCGGTTCCCTCCACCCGCCAACCGGCGAGCAGTTCGTTCGCGGCCATGAACCCCGTCGTTGCCGCGCGTTCCATGAGCGCCACGGGCGCTTCGCAGGCGACGGCGTCGCCGGCGAGCACCAGTCCGGGAAACGCGGTGGTGACGCCAGGGCGGTCGTTGTACGCCCGCGTGTCGGCGAGCGCGCAGTCGTCGGCGATGAGCAGCTCCTGGGCGGTGATGGCGATGTCGGCTGTCTCCGGGTAGACAGCGTGGAGGTCGGCCAGCAGTCGGCGTGTCAGGGCTTCCCGGTCGACGTCTTCGGACTCGAGCATCGCTCGCGCGCCGGCCCGATGCTCGGTGCCGAGCGCATAGGCGTGGAGTTCGACGACGGAGCCGCCGTGCGTGTGCCGCCACCTCTCGGCCCCGGCCTCGAAGCGTTCGAGGACCGAGATGTTGTCGAGCAGCGCATAGCCGGTCGTGCCGAGGAAGGCCGGGCGGCTCGGATCCACCTCGTCTTCCAGCCACAGTCTGAGCACCGCGAACGGGGGCGCGTTCCGCTGCGAGGTGACACTGCTCAGCCACCGCTCGCGAGCTCCCGTGCCTGCGGCCGGTGAGCCGGGTGCGTGTCCGAGCGCGTCGGTGTCGACCGAGTCCTCGAGCCCGGCCAGCAGCGTTCGAGTGCTCCGCGGATCGGCGGCGAGCACGAGCGCATCGCTCTCGAGCGTCCCGCTCGTCGTCTCGACGCGCCACCCGGTGCGGCCCGCTCTGTCCGGAGGGCGGAGCGCGGTGACCGCGGTGTCGGTCTCGATCCGCACTCCCGCCTCGGCGAGGTATTCGCTCAGCGGCGACCACAGTGCGGTGTCGTAGTCGTCGTCGGGGACGTCGAAGAGCAGCCCTTCGGCGGAGCCAGTGAAGTATGTGTGGAACATCGCGACGAGCTCCCCGGCGGAGAAGTCCGCGGGGTGGGCGAAGAACGAGCGGGCGAAGACCTCGAGCGCGAGATGCCGTGCCCCGACCGGGAACCGCAGCCGGTCGAGGAACTGCTCGGCCGACTCTCCGTCGTAGCGTCGGTAGGAGTCCGGGAAGTCGACGTCGATGAGTTCGAACGCCGTCGTCAGGTCGACGTCGGCCAGACCGCGCAGCGGGAAGGACGGGCTGGTGAGCACGAATCCCGCGAGGCTGAGCGGGGGAGTCCGCGGAATCCGGGCGAAGGAGTCGCGCAGACCGTCCCGACCCACGAGCGGATAGTCCGTGACCGGGACCAGCCGGTCGAGGCTGGGGTCGGTGCGTGCGAGCAGGCTGCGGAGGTTGTAGTACTGGCGGAAGAAGGCATGGAATCCGCGGCTCATCGTCCGGCCCCCGTCGAGGCTCCAGGCCCGGACCCGTCCGCCGAGGCTGGACTCAGCTTCGACCAGGTGCACAGTGGCCCCGTGCTCGGCGAGGACCGTGGCCGCGGCCAGTCCGGCGATGCCTCCGCCGACGACGGTCACTCGCTTGGGCCGCAGCAATCGCGGACGGCCCGGGTGGGAGGGGGTGAGGATCGCGTGCCGGTCGCGGGGGCGCGGCTGGGAGGCAGGACGGCTCATGTGTTCTCATCTCCGGTGGCGGACATTGAAACAGTCTGTCGGTTGAGGCGCCACTGCCAGAGCATGAGGACGGCAGTGATCATGGCGAAGCCGAAGCCGAAGTCCTCGATCGGGATGTCCCACGGGAACCGGATGCCGCTGAGCCCCTGCGGATTGTAGATGACGATGGGGACCGAAAGCTTCGTCAGCCAGCCGTCGACGAAGCACTGGAAGACCAGGCAGATGCTCAGCGCCGCCCAGTACTTCGCCCGGCGGAAGATGCCTGAGCGGAAGACGAACAGCTCGAGGCCGACGACGAGGATCATCCCGATGACGGTCATGATCGTGTACTCGGGTACGCTCATCGTTCGCCGCCTCCTTCGGATTCGGGTCGTTCACCAGCGCGCTCGTGTGGCCGGGACTGGATCGCGGGCCGGTGCGAACGGTCTGAGCGGGGCAGGCTTCCCGGCCGGATGCGGCTGCGCACAGCGGCGAGCACGGTGCCGACCGCCTCATAGCTGAGCAGGGCGCACAGGGGGATGACGATGAAGAACACGAGCTCCTCGAGCGGCAGGTTGCCGAGGTGGATGCCGGTGACGAACCGCGGGTTGTACACCCAATGGTCGCGGGCGATGGCCACGACGTCCCAGAGACAGAAGACGATGATGACGGGCACGAGCGCCCACAGCACGGTTCTCCACCGGCGGTACACCCGAGCCCGGAAGAACAGCTCCAGGGGCAGGGTGATGAGCACACAGGCCCCCATCAGGAGCAGATACTCGAAGGGGCTCACGACAGTCTCCTCTCCGGGCCGGAGCCCTCGTCGAAGGCCAGCTGGAGTCCGCGCAGCCGGTAGCCCGATATGACGCTGTCCCAGCCGATCTCCGGCTCGGCGACCAGTCGCGGGCCGCGGCCGAGCAGGCGGTGGACGAGCGCATCGGTCTCGAACAGCGCCAGCGACTGCCCCGGACACTTGTGTGCCCCGTCGCTGAAGCTCATGCCGACGGCCGGGACGGCTCCGGCTGTGTGTCGCATGGGGCACAGAGACTGAGGGTCGGGCCCCATCGCCTCTTCATCGGTGTTCGTCGCGCGGACGCAGACGTCGATGAGGTCCCCGGCAGGGATCGTCACGGTGCCATCCGGTGCCGTCACCTCAATGTCGGCCTCCGCGCGTCGGAACAGGTGGCCGACGACCGGCTCGAGGCGGATGATCTCCTCGAGGATCTCCAGTCGTCGCGGCCGATCGGCCGCGAGGTACTCCGCCCCGAGTTCGTCATCTGAGAGCAGATGCCAGCACGCCATGGTGATGAACTCGCGGGTCGTGACCATCCCTGCTGTGCCGTAGGTGACGCACTCGACGAGCATGTCCGACGTGCTGTGTCCGGTCCTGATGAGATGGGACAAGACGTCATCGCGCTGCCTGCGGCGCCGGGCGCGAAGCGCCGGACGAACGTCGGCGAGATAGAACCGGACGATCGGGACAAGGCCGTTGACCGCAGCCTGCAGCCATTGCCGCCGGGTCCGCCCCCAACCGGGGGCGGCGAGGTCGACCGGCGGCTGGGTGAAGAATCCTTCGAGCCGCCGCGACATGCCCACGATGGAGGATTCGGTCAGTCCCACGACTTCGGAGGTCACGGCCACGGAGAAGTGCAGAGCCACCTCGTCGAGACGGCACCGGCCGGCCGCGGCAATCCGGTCGACCGTGTCCTGCGCGAGAGCATCGATGCGCTCGCCGTACCTGTCAGCGATCACAGCGGGGGCGAAGAAGCGGGCGAGCTCTCGGCGCTGCGAGTCATGGGGCTCCCCGTCGGAGATGAGGATCGGGTGGCGGCGGAAGACGCCGCGAGGGATACGCTCTGCGGTGAATCCGGCCTGCGTCGTGAGGTGTCGGGCCCGCAGCACCTGGCGGGCGGCGTCGAAGGAGCGGATGCGCCAGAGGTCGGGACCGTGATCGAGAAGCACCTGCTCGATCGGGGGACCGGCCGGCTCATCGCTGGGCACCGCCCGTCGGCTCGAACGGTGCCGATCGGCCCCGCTCATGCGCGCCTCAGACTGCAGGCAGAGGTGAGGTCCGCGAGTCTGCCCGCAAGCGCCTGCGGAAGCTCCGCCTCGGCGATGAGCCCGGCGATGGTCTCGCAGTGCTCGGCGATCATCGATTCGACGTATGCCCTCGCCCCGGACTCCTCGATGACCTGCCGCAGCCGGAGGCCACCCTCGGCGTCGAGGCCCCGGTCACCGAAGAGATGCGCGACCTGGGACCAGGCAGAATGGGCCCGGGCCGTGTTGATGAGCAGGGTCTCCTTGCCTTCTCGGAGGTCGCCGAGTACGGATTTGCCCGTCTCCTGCTCATCGCCGAAGAGTCCGAGGACATCGTCTCTGAGCTGGTAGACGATGCCGATGCGGCGGCCGATGGCGCGCAATCGCTCGACCAGGCCGGCGTCGCTTCCGGCCAGGACAGCGGCGATGGCCAGCGGGGCTTCGAACGAGTAGGAGGCGGTCTTGCATCCGATCATCGTGAGCACGTCTTCGGAGTCGGCCACGTCGAGGTGGAGGCTCAGCCACACGTCGGACTGTTCTCCGGCGACGCTCTCGGCGATCGTCTCATCGTAGATGTCGAGCACGGCAAGTCGGCGCGGGGCGTCGAGGTCGAGACGCGCGAGGAGGGACTGGGCCTCGTTGAGCATGAGGTCACCGGCGAGCAGGGACGAGGAGATTCCCCAGGTCTGCGCTGCGGCGCTCGTGGCTCCGAGGAGCATGGCCTCGGAGGAGAACTGACCGGTGATGTTCATCTCCCCTCGACGCACGGTGTCGTTGTCGATGACGTCATCATGGATGATCAGGCCGATGTGCAGCAGCTGCATCGCGCCGGCGGCGTCGATCGCGGCCGACGTCGCCGTCCCTCCGAGATCCTCGTGGGCATCAATGAGCAGGCGGGGCCTGATCATCTTTCCGCCCAGCGCCATCCTCGACAGCGCTTGCCAGAGCTGCTCGTACTGCTGAGTTCGGACTTGAGAGCGTCGCCGAGCAGCGGCGAGGACTTCGACGAGGCGGGATTCGACGGTCAGGACGCTCTCCAATTTCTTTAGCCAGGCGAGAGTTCAATCTAACACGTCAGCGGTATGCTGTCAGCGTGCCGTCCGCAGACTCGAGGGCAGCTGGCCTGACCTACTTCTCGAATGAATCGGAGTTCTCCGATCGCTCGGCCCTGTCCGAATCCGAGATCGCGAAGTGCACCGCGCTGATGGAGGCCCTGCGGCAGTGGCACGAGGCCGAACGCGACCTCGCCGAGGCGTCACGGCGGTATATGCAGCTCAACGACAGTGATATGCGCACCATCCGCCTGCTCATCCGCGCACAGCGGCAGGGGCTCATCGTCACTCCCAAGGACATCGCTGCTGCTGTGGGGATCTCCAGCGCCTCGACGACGAAGCTCGTCGAGCGCCTCGTCACCGGTGGGCACCTGATCCGGGTTCCGCACCCCCACGACAGGCGCACCACCAGCATCGAGGTGACAGAGGAGACCGCGCAGGCAGTGCACGAGTCGGTGGGTCGCCAGCATGCCCGTCGCTTCGACGTGATCGCGGCCCTGAACAGCCGGGAACGCGAGACCGTGCTGCGGTTCCTCTCTGCCATGACCGAAGCTGACCGCCCGCAGGGCGTGCTGGCTGATGACGGGAGCGGACGGTCGACGCAGGACCGTGCTGAGGACTGAGCTGTTACCGTTCCTCTCACCGTCCCTGAGTCTTCTGCGGTCGGATCAGCCGAAGACCCCGACGATATAGGCGACGAAGAGGAAGGTCATGGTCGCCGGCAGGCAGCTGATTCCTGGAGCGATTGCTCACGGGGTGGGCTGGCCGCCGTTGACGTTGAGGGTCTCACCGACCACGTAGCTCGACTCCGACGAGGTCAGGAAGACGTACGCGGGTGCGAGCTCGGTCGGTTGCCCTGCCCGTCCCAGCGGAGTGTTCTTGCCGAAGTGCGGAAGGGCTTCCTTCGGCTGCCCGTCGGAGACCTGCAGCGGGGTCCAGATCGGTCCCGGTGCAACGGAGTTCACCCGGATCCCCTTCGGGGCTAACTGAGTGGCCAGACCCTTCGTGAAGTTGTTGATCGCCGCCTTCGTCGATGCATAGTCCACGAGATGGGCGGAGGGCGAGTAGGCCTGGACGGAGGTCGTGTTGACGATCGTCGCCCCGGGTTCGAGGTACTCGAGCGCGGCTTGGGAGATCCGGAACATCGCATGGATGTTCGTCCTGAACGTGTTCTCCCACTGCTCGTCCGAGAGCTGAGTGATGTCCTCGACGGCGATCTGTCGGCCGGCGTTGTTGACCAGAGCGTCGAGTCCGCCCAGTTCTTCGGCAGCCTGTCGGACCACCTCGCGACAGGTGTTGCGGTCTGCCAGATCGCCCGGCAGCGGCACAGCTCTGCGGCCGGCTCCTCGGATGATCTCGCAGACGTGCTGGGCGTCTTCCTCCTCGGCGGGCAGATAGGACAGGGCGACGTCGGCTCCCTCTCGGGCGAAGGCGATCGCAACCGCGGCCCCGATGCCGGAGTCAGAGCCGGTGATGAGTGCCCTGCGGCCGCGGAGCCTGCCTGTGCCGGTGTAACTGTCCTCACCGCGATCTGTGCCGGGGATGAGTTCCGCGTCGAGGCCCGGTTCGGGTTGATCCTGCTTCGGCGGCGTGATGTCGGGAAAGCGGGTGGTGGGGTCCTGGAAGGTCAGCTGGTCGCTCATCGTCTTCCTCCTTGATCGTTGACGGTCGTTTCCGCGGGTGTCGCAGGCAGCCATGGGAATCTCCTTACCGGTGGGTGAGTCATCGGCACCGCTGCCGGAAGATCTCTTTATGCCGCTTCGGTTTCGCCGCTTCGAGGCGGTGTCAGGAATTCTGCTTCGTCTTGCGCTTGCTCTCCTGCTCGAGCGCATCGACGAGTTCGTTCTTCGTCATCGACGAGCGTCCCGAGATGCCGAGCTTCTTCGCCTGTTCGTAAAGGTGGTCCTTCGAGGCGTTCGCGTCGACTCCGCCGGCGGTAGTGCGGTTGGTGTTCTTGCCGCCGGAGCTCTGCGCGTCCGACGGGCCGGAGGAGGCCTTCGCCTCCCATTTGTCCCCGACCTTCTCATAGCTGTGCTTGAGCGCGTCGTAGGCCACCTGGTGAGCGCGCTTCTCGTCTCCGTATTGGTCGATGGCCGAGTCGTAAGCTTTGGCGAAGGTCCGCTGCGCTTTCTTGCTCGACTTCTCCAGCGTCGAGGGCAGCTCGCTCACCTTCGGCTTTCCTGTCTTCGTCGTCTTCGGCATAGTGGAACAGCTCCTTCGCGATCGGTTTGTCGTTTCGGTCAGTTAAGTGCGGTGGCCCTCACCCGGTGCGTTTCTTTGCAGCGGACGACTTCTTCGGTTCCGATTTCTTCGACGAGGTCTTCTTTGTGCTCGCCTTCGCGCTCGACTTCTTGCCCGATGACCCCTTCTTCGATGATCGAGAACTGTCCACGGACTTCCGCAGGGCCTCCATAAGGTCGATGACATCGCCTCCGGAGTCCTCCTCGGCGTCGTCCTCGGCGAAGGTCTCATCGACATCGAAGCTCTCGCCCGATTCGATCTTCGCGTCAATGAGTTTGCGCAGTTCGACCTGGTAGTCGTCGCTGAACTCCTCGGGGGTGAAGTCCTCGGAATACGATTCCACGAGCTTCTTTGACATCTCGAGCTCTTTGTCCGAGATCTTCGCCTTCGAGTTCACGCCCTTGAAGTCGACGTCACGGAGCTCATCGGCCCAGCGCAGGGTCTGAATCATGAGGACTTTTCCGCACACTCGCAGCACGGCCAGACGCGTCCTGGTGCGCAGGGTGAGTTTGACGATCGCGGTCCGCTCCGTGTCCTCAAGCGTCTGACGCAGCAAAAGGTAGGCTTTCGGCGTCTTAGACGTCGGCTCGAGGAAATAGGACTTCTCCAGCATGATGGGGTCGATTTCGTCACTGGGCACGAACTGGAGGACGTCGATGTCGTCGTTGTCCTCTGCGGGAAGGGCCTCGAAGTCTTCGTCGGTGAGGACGACCCGATGCTCGCCGTCGTCATAGGCCTTCTCGATGTCGTCGTACTCGACGGTCTTCCCGCACTTCTCGCACCGATGCTGATTGCGGATCCGCCCGCCGTCCTTCGCGTGGACCTGGTGCATTCTCACGTCGTGGTTCTCCGTGGCCGAGTACAGCTTCACGGGCACATTCACGAGGCCGAAGGCGATGGATCCGGTCCAGATAGCTCTCATTACCCCATTGAAACGCAGGTTTCGAGCACTGGCTAGACCCGTTGGCGATCTGCAGCGGGTCGGTGGCGACTCCCGGCCGCCGGAGACACTCCGTTGCTTCGCGTTGGACTTCACCCATAGTGATCGCCTCCGGACCTACTGGTGAGGCACCGCCGTCCGGCTACCGATTCCGTCCGTGCAGCGCAGGGGTGTTAGATTGGCGGTTCGAACGCGAACGGTTGCCGGAAAGCAGCCTTCGCAATCATCGCGCAAAGGAGTACCCATGGCATTCATTCTCTGGATCCTCGCAGCGATCCTCGTCATCTCAGGAATCTTCGCCATCTTCAGGAAGCAGATTCTCTGGGGAGTCGTACTCATCGTCGTCGGTTGCCTCGTCGGGCCCGGGGGAGTGAGCATCTTCGGCTGAGACAGGCGGAGAGGACGGACAAGATAGAGTGAGCGGATGTCTCCTCTGAGAAATCCTGCCCTCCGCCAAGCCGACAGTCTGCGGCGAATCGTGCCCTGGGCGGTCGCCGGCCTCGTCAGTGCGGTGCCGGCGACCGTCGCAGCTTCGATGGCCATCGACCTCCTCCAGAAACGGGGACGGAAGACGCGCCCCGCGCCGCGACCGGGGACCTTCAGTTCGACGGTCGAAGAGTCAGAGCTCGACATCTACACCGATGGTGCCACTCTCTACGAGGACATGCTCGATGCGATCGGCTCCGCACGCGAGTCGATCCTCATGGAGACGTTCATCTGGAAGAACGACGAGGTGGGTCAGAGGTTCATCGACGCATTCAACGCGGCATCGGCCCGCGGTGTGGAGGTCCATCTCATCTACGACGGCTTCGCCAACCTGTCGGTGCCCAGCTCGTTCTACCATCAGCTCTCCGAGCAGGTCCGTGTGCTGCGCCTGCCGTCGGTGGCGCGGAGGTTTTGGCGGGGGCCGATGCGGCATTCGGGTTTCAACCATTCGAAGATCCTCGTCATCGACGACGATGTAGCCTTCGTCGGCGGGTTCAACATCGGCTCTCTCTACGCCCGTCACTGGCGCGACACCCACCTGCGATCGGTCGGCCCCGGAGCCTGGGGTCTGCGGCAGACCATCGCGGAAGTGTGGAACGAGTTCCACGACTCCGGTGAACAGGTCGCCTGGGTGCCGCCCGCGGCCTGGGAGTCGAAGCTGCGGGTCTCGGCGAATCTTCCGATCCACCTCGTCTATCCCATACGCAGCATGTATCTCAACGCCTTCGCCCGTGCGCGGAAGCGGATCTGGCTGACGACTCCCTATTTCATTCCCGACCAGCAGCTGCTCCGCTCTCTCGTCGAGGCGGCGGAGCGCGGCGTGGACGTGCGGGTCATGGTTCCGCAGGAGTCCAACCACATCCTCGGCGATTGGCTCTCCCGCGGATTCTTCGAGCAGATGATCAACTCGAAGGTCACGGTTCTGCTCTACACCGCGAGCATGATCCATTCGAAGGTCGCCACTGTCGACGGCGAATGGTCGACGGTGGGTACGGCGAACATCGACCGGCTGTCGTTGACCTTCAACTACGAGACGAATGTCGAAGTCATCGACCGTGCATTCGCCGCCGAGATGGAGAAGGTTTTCGACTGTGACTCCATGCACTGTGTCGAACTCGGTTCGGAGTGGCTCAACCGCCACCGGCTGACCAAACTCGCCGAACGCGCTCTCGTGCCGATGCGTCCCTGGCTGTGACGCGAATGCTCGACATTCTCTCCGCCGCTGCCACCCGGCTCTTCGACTCGGAGGAGCCGCAGGACGTCGCCGTTGCGACGATCATCGAAACCGAAGGGTCAGTGCCGCGCCCGGCAGGCACCTCGATGCTCGTCGATGCCGCGGGCGGAATCGTCGGCTCCCTCACCGGCGGATGCGTCGAAGGAGCCGTGCTCGAGGCGTGTCAGGACGCCCTCGCCACCGGCAATGCCTCGGTGCAGGGTTTCGGCTACAGCGATGAGGATGCCTTTGCCGTCGGGCTCATGTGCGGTGGTCGCATCGACGTGCTCATCCAGCCCTTCCGCTCGGGCTGTCCCGTCCTGCGCTCGGACGGCGAGCCGGCTGCCATGGTGCTGAGGCTGCCCTCCGACGACGCCTGGGCCCCAGCGGCAGCTGTCTCCGCCGCCGCTGTGGACGGGAGCACCGGACAGAGCACCGACTCGTTGGCCGTCAGCCTCGAGCCTCTGGTGCCCGACGCCGTGGTCGAGACCGCCGTCCAGCGTGTCGGGGCCTTCATCCGCAGCGGTCGCACCGGCAGGGTCCGGCTTGCTCCGCCGGAGGGCGGCCGCGAGCCGATCGAGCTGTTCGTCGAGACCCGCATCACCCCGGCCCATCTGCTCGTGGTCGGAGCCAACGCCTTCGGTCACGCCCTCGTCGAGGCGGCCAGACCCTTGGGACTGCGCATCACCGTGTGCGACCCCCGTCCGGCTTTCGCCGACCCGGCATCGTATCCCGGCGCCGACGTGGTCCGGGCCTGGCCGCACCGATTCCTCGTCGAGGCAGCCGCCACCGGCGAGCTCGACGACCGGAGCATGATCTGCGTCCTCAGCCACGATCCGAAGGTCGACATCCCCACCCTGGCCGTCGCGCTCGACCTCGACGTGGCCTATGTCGGGGCGATGGGCTCGCGGCGCAGTGACCGCGACCGCCGCGCCGCGCTGCGCGAAGCGGGAGTGGAGAGCCGGTCACTGGCACGGTTGCATTCGCCGATCGGCCTTCATCTGGAGACGTTCACCCCCGCCGAGGTGGCTGTGTCGATCCTCGCAGAGATCCTCGCTGTACGCGGTGGCCGCCGACAGGTCGTTCCCCTCAGCGACGAACGGGAAGATTCGCCTCTTCACTGAGTGCAAACGAGTCGCCAATCGCTGGCGGCATTTCGGGCTAGAGGGCGAAGTTGCTGTGCCTCTTCCATCGGCCTTGCCGGCGTTCGAATGCGAACCGTTCCGCCCGCAACCGCCTCACCCGCTCCACAACGTCCGGCGCGTAGGCGTATGCGGCGTCCGTGTCCACGATCCCCTCGAGCACGATGGCGTACCTCTCCGCTGGAAGTTCGATTCGCTGGCACAACTCGTGTCGGCCCGCCGCAGTAGGCGCAGTCTTCTCGAGGTCGAGGATCAACCGATCATGCTCGGACAGTTCGTGCACAGTGCCGGGGACCATGGGGACCATTGTGACACAGCAGAATTCGACGCCGCGCAGCAGGTGTCAGCGCTGGCGATAGAGCTTCAGACAGCGAAGCTGACATGTAGGACTACGCCATAGTGATCATGCTCAGTAGACTTCGGAACCAGAACAATCTTCTACACAACTCGTAGGTCGAGTAGCGGAGGACATTATGCCCACCACCTCATCCCAGGCTCTTCAAGTACTGGTCGTAGCCGACCCAGGACTGCCCAGCAGGCGAGCGGCTTCCATCCACTCCTCGTTAGAGCGCTATCTGCGCGAGGCGTATGGGGTCACAACGACGCTGTACACCCGCACCGACACGGTCTATCTGACACCCGAGCGCGAGCTGGCTCTAGACGCAGTCGAAGACCTCCGCGCTGATTACCCCGACGTCGACATCATCCTCATCCTCACAGAGATCCCACGGCACACCCAGGGCGATCCTCTGATCGCCGAAGTCTACTCTGACCGCAACCTTGCGGTCATCTCATGCCCCACACTCGGCGCGTGGGCCACCAAGCGCCGCATCATCAAAGTCATGATGAGCTCAGTGAACAAGTTGGTCCCGTGGGACCCCGAAGACACGACGCGCAAATTTCTGCTCGGATGGTCGAACTGGTCGAACAACGAAGACTCCAACCATCAGTCCTTGCATGCCCACACCATCACCGGAGGCCCACGGCTGATCATGGGGATGACGATTGCCAACGAACCCTGGCGCACGGCTCCGAAACTCTCAGGAGCCCTCGCGGCAGCCTCGGCAACAGGAGCTTTCGGCATCTTCTACAGTTCGATCTGGCAGATGTCGACCTACCTGTCCACCCTCCGGCTGCTCTCAATCGGCGCGCTTGCCATCCTAATGATGGTCGCCTGGTTGATCGTCAGTCACAGACTTTGGGATCGACCGGTCAACGAAAGTCTGGCCACGGTGGTCATGTACTACAACCTCTCCACCGTCCTCACACTGCTGATCACTGTGATCGCTCTCTACGCGACACTGGTCGTCCTCATTCTCCTGGGCGGCCTAGTCGTCATCGATCCGGCATTTATGACCCAACAGATTCAACAAGAGGCGTCGTTCACCAACTACCTCGATATCGCATGGCTCAGCGCAGCCATGGGTGTGGTCGCCGGCGGCCTCGGTGCCAGCTTCGACACTGATGCCGACGTGCGGAAGCTGACTCATGGTCAGCGGATGCGGCAGCGAGTCTATACAGACAACAGCACAGATGCTGACGACACGGTGGAGAGCAGTTGACTGAGATCTGCCAAGCGTCCGAGTTCCGACAAGATGTTCTGCCTGAAGGACGTGAAATGGAAACCCTGTCCGACTCAACCTCGTCTCGGATCATCGCCACACCGTTCGAACCGTGGTGGGAAACTCCAGACTTCAGGGATGATCTCTCCGAGGTCGTCACGAGCAGTGCGTCCACTGTCGACAAGATCACCGCCCTTGCCCGTCTTCTGCAGCTCACAGGGTGTTCACCTCAGATCGATCAATGGGAAAGGCTGCTTCAAGTGGCTGCGATCGACGTCGGCGTCGCTCGTATGCTTGAACCCCACGTCGACGCTCTGGGCATCCTCGCCGAGGCCGGACACGAAACACCTGGCCCCGATTCTGCCTGGGGCGTGTACGCGGCTGACCTGCCCACACATCGCGTGAACGTGATCGATGCCGGTGCGGAAAACCTCCTCACCGGCACGAAAGCGTGGTGCTCTTTGGCCGCGGAACTCACCGACGCGATCGTCATCGCCAGCGGCAGCGACGGGAACCGAGCCTACGCGGTGAATCTTCGGCACCCTCGTGTACGACCGCAGACAGGTGCTTGGCCGAGTCTGGGTCTCAGAGAAATCCCGAGCGGCTCAGTTGTCTTCGACCGAGCACCGGCGACGAGTGTCGGCCCCCCGAATTGGTACCTTGACCGCCCCTCTTTCGCTTGGGGTGGGATTCGCGTGGCAGCCTGCTGGTTCGGTGGAGCTTTGGGACTGGCCCGGCGTGCAGCCCAAACCCACCTGAACAGGGCTGGGCGCTCGCCGATGGGAGAGATGCAGCTCGGGCAGCTTGATGCTGAGATCTTCACGGTCCGCACCATGTTGGCGCAAACTGCTGCTGCAGCGGATGGGGATGAGAAGTTCTCGCGAGAACACGCGTGGAGACTGGCTCTGAGAGTTCGCAACAACATATACCGCAGTGCCCAACGGAT
The DNA here is from genome assembly GCF_052105255.1 of Brevibacterium sp. Taxonomy (NCBI): domain Bacteria; kingdom Bacillati; phylum Actinomycetota; class Actinomycetes; order Micrococcales; family Brevibacteriaceae; genus Brevibacterium; species Brevibacterium sp. The sequence continues at coordinate 31,254 of NZ_JBQDYQ010000014.1, read as the reverse complement.
CCAGCTTCTGAGCAGGGAGTTGGCCGGTCCCGCGGTTCTGACGAGTGATGCGGCGTTTGCCAAAGCTGACGCTGATCTCACCGTTTACCTCAGTCAGCATCACGGGCCTCGGGACGAAGCTGCCTTGGGCGAGAGTATCTGTGCAGAGTCAGATGTCGATGAGGTTTAGTCACCAAGACCGCAGCACCAGAGAAGATGCCTGGGTGCAGGCGGGCGCCCTTGACCTTCCGGCGGTTCCGGAGAGCACAATCGCCACAGGCGGAACCATCGTCGTCCTTGCCGCACACCCAGACGATGAAGCACTGGGAGCCGCTGCGCTGCTCGCACGTGCCGATGAGTGGAGCTGCCAGCTGAAAGTCCTACTCTTCAGCGCAGGCGAGAAATCGCACCCTGAGTCGCCGACGCATACCGGCGATCAGCTCAAAAGCATTCGTCTGGAGGAGTTCGATCGTGCGCTGAGCACCTTCGACAAGGCGCACTCCAGTCGTTTTCTCGATCTGCCCGACGGTCAGCTGCCCGAATTTTCAAGCCAGATCAGAGACGCGATCCGACAGGAGATCGCACGAGCAGATGGGCCGGTGACGCTCGTTGCCCCTTACAGCCGGGATGGGCACTGTGATCACGAGGCGGTGGGCGCCGCGGCGCTCGACATCGGGCGATCACATCATGCCGTAGTGCTCGAATATCCCATCTGGTTCTGGCACTGGGCTGCTACCACAGACCCTCGGTGGCAGTCCTGGGCAGTCTTACCTGACCCTGAGGGTCTTGATCGAAATGCTCTGCTCGCGTGTTACCCGTCGCAGACAGAAGCGCTGTCGGATCAGCACGGGGACGAAGCGATCCTCACCAGGGCCCATTTGGAACACTTCATCCGGAGCCACGATACTTTCGCGATCACGGATTTCAGATCCGGTGAGGCATCGGCCGGCTATGGTCAGGAGGGAATAGGCAGACCGATCAATGATGCGTCCACTGCGTCAGCGGTGTTCGATGATGTGCACAGAGAACGGAGTGATCCGTGGACGGTGTGGGACTCCGAATACGAAATCGCCAAACGCGAGACCCTTGTGTCCCAACTCCCGTCGACCTCGTTCTCCCACATTCTCGAGATCGGTTGCTCAGTCGGCGCTTTGACTCGAGCGCTTGCCGCTTACAGCGTCAGAGTGACAGCTGTCGACGCCAGCTGCGAGGCGCTGAAAACAGCGAAACGTCTGCAGCCGACCACTGCAACCGAAATAGCCTTCCTGCACGCCACTGTCCCATACGAATGGCCCGAAGGGCATTTCGACTGCGTCGTCCTCTCAGAGACCGGCTTCTATCTGACACGCGCACAGCTGCAACGAACGTTGGAGCGCATTGATGGATCAACCCCATCGCGCTTTGTGCTCGTTCTCTGTCATTGGAAGGGTGACATCGAAGATTGGCCTCTGAGCGCCGATGAAGTCCATGACGCGTGCCTGGACTACTGGCCCCGACTGCGGACCGATTTTCGCTTCGAGGCCGAGTATCGTCTCGATATCGTGACGGTGGACAAAACTGACGATGTCCTCCCTGCGGAAGCCGTTGAGTGATCACGCACTTGGGCATCGTCATCCCGGCTCACAACGAACAAGACGAGATCCTCGGCTGTCTCGACTCGGTGGCCCAAGCGCGTGCTCAGGTCCCTGAGGGGCTCGCGCAATCCTCCACTCGAATCCTCGTCGTGGCCGACGCCTGTACCGACGAGACGGTGAGCCGCGTCGCAGACTTCGCCGAACAGCATGCACACGTCACGATACTTGAGACGTCGTTCAAGAACGTGGGCAGTGCCCGGAATTTCGCCTGGAACCATTTCAAGCAGACGGCTGAAGCTGAGCGCGATGTCAACTTCGACCTGACATGGATTGCGTTCACCGATGCGGACAGCAAAGTTCCCACCCACTGGCTGACGACGCATCTTGCCATGGCGGAAGCCGGAAGCGACTGCCTAGTCGGCACAGTGTCGCCTCGACCTGATACCGGGTCGGCAGCGCTGATCGCGAAATGGCACTCTCACCACACGTTACTTGAGGACCATCCCCACGTGTTCGGCGCGAACCTGGGCATTCGAGGCTCGTATCTCAACATCATCGGCGGCATGCCTCAGCTGCCACTCGGCGAAGATGCCGCAACTGTTGCTGCAGTGCTCGCCGCGGGGGGAAACGTGAGACGCACCGATACCTGCCGGGTTCTCACCTCGGCCCGTCTGGAGGGACGCGCGGAGGGAGGCTTCAGCAGCTTCATGCAGAGCCTTCGATGAGACCCGACTCTGCTCACAGCACTTCAGGCCGCCTCCGGCCGAGTTGTTCCCGACAACCCAGAGCTAATCGCGAGAACTGACGACTCTCAGCCTGTGCAGGTCCTTGGGCACATCGACATCGGCCCCGTCGTCGAGGTCGGAGCAGTCGACGAGGTCGACGACAGCTCTGTGCGTCTCGAGCAGGTCGCGGGCACCGACGTCGCCATGCGCGGCGGCCGCCGCCTGGCTCGTCCAGCTCTCGTCGAAGAGCACAGGGTGACCGCGGTGCAGCGACCCGTTCGCATCACAGTGGCCCGCAGCGGTGATCGCACGGGGACGATGGGCGGCGATGAGACGAGCGACTTCCGCCGCACAGATTCCGGGACGGTCCACAGGTGTGACCATGACGTCGGGCCCGGGGCCGATCGCCTGCAGGCCGCGGCGCAACGAGGAACCCATACCCGAAGACCAGCCCGGGTTGAACGCGACGGACACGCGGTCACTCCCGGCCAGCAGACTCGCGACCTGCTCGCTGCAGGCTCCGGTGACGACTGTGACGTCCCGGCAGCCGCCGTCGAGCAAGGCGAGGACCATCGACTCCACCAGGGTGAGCCCATCCTCCCGCACCAGCAGTGCCTTCGGCCCTTGGCCGAGGCGTCGCCCCGCTCCGGCGGCGAGGACGAGCCCTCTCGGGCGACCGGGGGCGGGTCGTTTGGAAGGAGTCGACCCGGTCTCGCCGCTCACGTCGGCAGGAAGGCGTCGCCGAAGATCGGCAGATCGCGGACTCGGACTCCGGTGGCGTTGAAGGCGGCGTTGGCGATCGCGGCTGCGGCACCGACGATGCCGATCTCACCGACACCGCGCGCCCCGAGGGGACCGGCGTGCGGGTCCTTCTCGTCGAGCCAATCTGCCTCGATGTCGGTGATGTCGGCGTTGACGGGCACGTGATACTCCGCGAGGTCGTGGTTGACTACGTGACCGAAGCGCGGGTCGAGCTCGCCCTTCTCATGCAGAGCCATCCCGACGCCCATGGTCATGCCGCCGATGAACTGTGAGCGTGCGGTGGTCGGGTTGACGATCCGACCGGCGGAGAACATGCCGAACATGCGCCTCAGTCGGATCTCACCGGTGGTCGGCTGGATGCGGACCTCGGCGAAATGGGCTCCGAAAGAGTGCAGGGCGAACTTCTCCGCCGCGGGATTGGCCTCGGCCTCGCCAAGGGCCTCGGCGCCGATGGCAGGATCGGCTCCATGCTCGGAACGGAGCTCCTTGGCTGCGGTGACGATCGCCGGGCTCCAACTCGCCAGTCCCGTGGATGTGCCGGCCACAGTCGCGTTCGGCAGCGCGGTGTCGCCGATTCGCAGCTCGACTTGCCCGATGGGAACGCCGAGAGCGTCCGCGGCAGTCTGAGACAGGACGGTCCACGTCCCGGTGCCCAGATCGGCGGCACCGATCGAGACCTCGAAGCCTTCGGGAGTGCGGCGGATCCGCGCGACGGAGCCCGGCTGCCGACCGGCCGGGTAGGTCGCAGAGGCCACGCCCATGCCGACGAGCCAGCCGTTCTCCTGACGGGTGCGCGGCTGCGGATTCCGCTTCTCCCAACCGAAACGGTCTGCTCCTTCTCGCAGACAGTCGATGAGGCGGCGCTGGTTGAATGGCAGCCCGGTGTCCGGGTCCGTGGTCGGTTCATTGCGCACCCGCAGCTCGATGGGGTCGATTCCGGCGGCCACTGCGAGTTCGTCCATGGCGATTTCGAGTCCGACCATGCCTGAAGCCTCGCCGGGAGCACGCATCCAGGAGGGCACCGGCACGTCGAGGGGAACCACTCGCTGGGTGAGACGGCGGTTGTCGCCTGCGTACATCATGCGGCCCGGCTTCGTCGACTCCTCGGGGAACTCCTTGGTCTGCGAGGACATGGAGACCGCATCATAGGCGAAGGCCGTGAGCGTGCCGTCGGTTCGCGCGCCCAGACGGATGTGCTGCAGAGTCGGAGCCCGATAGCCGGTGATCGAGAACATCTGCTGCCGGGTCACGGCATATTTCACGGGTCGACCCGGCACCGCCTGCGCCGCGAGGGCAGTGAGCATCATGTCCGCGTGGGGGAGGCCCTTGGAGCCGAAGCCGCCGCCGACGTGCGGGGAGATGATGCGGATCTTCTCCTGCGCCACCCCGAGGATCGGCGCCAATGTCGCGCGTGCGGGGTGCACGCCCTGCGTCGAGGTCCACAGGGTCAGTTCGTCTCTGTCCCAGAGGGCGACGGTGGTATGCGGTTCCATGGGATTGTTGTGCTCCATGGGGGTGCTGTAGCGCTCATCGATGGATACGGCCGCCTCAGCGAGGGCCGTGTCGACATCGCCTGTGCGCACATCCCCGCTGCCGGACTCCGGTTCCCGGGAAGCAGGGTGATCCTCGCGCAGCTCGACGTCGTGATCGTCCTGCACATAGGTGATCTCGACGAGGCCCGCCGCGTGGCGGGCCTGCTCGGGAGAGGTGGCGATGACGGCACCGAGGTACTGGCCTCGGAATCCGATCTCAGCAGAGCGCAGGATCGCGAGCTCACCGTCATCCGTGTCCGCCAGCTCGGGGGCGTTGTCGTGGGTGAGCACATGCACCACTCCCTCCGCAGCTTCGGCTGCGGAAGCGTCGATGTGCGCTGCCCGCCCACGGGCGATCTGCGCCTGCAGGGGGAAGAGGTAGAGCGGATCGTCGAGAGGGTGCTCATAGGCGTAGGGGGCGAGGCCGCGGACCTTGTCGGGGCCGTCGAGGCGGACCTGATGGGTACCGACCGCCGTGGTGGTGAGCAGGTCACTCATGAGTGTCCTCCGTAGTCGATTCCGGCAGAGCTTCCGGGACTCCGGTGAGCTCGGCGAGCACGGTGCTGATGGCGCCGCGTGTCATCGGCACCTTGAAGCGGTTGCCGGCGAGGGGTTCGGCCGCCTCGAGCTCGGCGTCGGCTGCTGCCAGGAACGTCTCCTGGTTCGGTTCCGCGCCGCGCAGCACCGCCTCGGCGGCGCGGGACCGCCAGGGTTTGTGGGCGACGCCGCCGAGGGCGATCGCGGCCTCACGGATGACCGGTGCGGGCCCTGCCGTGTCGACGTCGACTCGGGCCGCGACGGAGACGAGAGCGAAAGCGTAGGAGGCGCGGTCGCGGATCTTCCGATATGTCGAAGCCCCGGGGCGCGGGGGAGGGAGCTCGAGGGCGGTGATGAGCTCGCCGTGTTCGAGGACCGTGTCCTGCTCGGGGCGATCCCCGGGCAGCCGATGGAGCTCGGTGACCGGGATCCGGCGTTCACCGGTCGCACCGAGGACGACGACCGTGGCATCGAGTGCGGTCAGAGCGACGGCCATGTCGGAGGGATGCGTGGCCACGCAGTCCGCTGAGGCACCGAGGATCGCGTGGTAGCGGGTGTAGCCGCCGATGGCCGAGCAGCCGGATCCGGGTTCGCGTTTGTTGCAGGGGGTCGAGGTGTCCTGGAAGTACACGCACCGGGTGCGCTGCAGCAGGTTCCCGCCCATCGTGGCCGCGTTGCGCAGCTGACCGGAGGCACCGGAGAGCAGGGCACGCGAGAGCATCGGGTAGCCGCGTCGGATGCGCGGGTCGGCGGCGGCGTCGCTGTTGCGCACCATCGCACCGATCCGCAGTCCCCCGTCGTCGAGTGCCTCGACCTCCGTGAGTTCGAGACGATTGATGTCGACGACGAGACCTGGTTCTGAGACGCCCAGTTTGAGGTGATCGACGAGGTTCGTACCTCCGGCCAGGAACACCGCATCGGGACGATCGGTGACAATCGTGACGGCTCCGGCGGCATCGGCGGCGCGTTCGTAGTCGAAGGGGTTCATCGTGACTCCTCTGCGGCTCGGCTCACGGCCGCGACGATGTTGACATAGGCTCCGCAGCGGCAGAGGTTGCCGCTCATCCGCTCGCGGATCTCCTCCTCGGACAGCTCCACCGGTCCTTCGAGGTCATCGGTGACCACGCTCGGAGCGCCCTCGGCGGCCTCGGCCAGCATGCCTGCGGCCGAACAGACTTGGCCCGGTGTGCAGTACCCGCACTGAAATGCGTCGAGGGCGAGGAACGCCCGATGCAGAGTGGAGAGCTCACCCTCGGGGGCCAGACCGTCGGCCGTCGTGACCTCGGCGCCGTCGTGGGTGAGCGCGAGCGCCAGGCAGGAGTTGAGCCGACGACCGTCGACGAGGACGGTGCAGGCCCCGCATTGGCCGTGGTCGCAGCCCTTCTTCGCAGACATCACCCCCAGCCTGTCCCGCAGCGCATCGAGAAGAGTGGTTCTGGAATCCACGACCAGAGTGTGCTCCTGGCCGTCGACGGTGAAGTGCAGCGAATGTCCCATGTGGGAGCCTCCAGACAGCATTGTCGACGTCCATCAAACCTAACCCCGTTCGGACACCCCGACAAGAGGGTTCACCGGCGCCGAGGGCGTTCGGGCGGCCCCGCACCCCCTGTTGCACATGATCGGCGCGAAGTACGGTGAAAGGACTATCCAGCACGAACGGTGCACATGAGGAGGCGCTCAGTGGCAGGTCACGAGCAGAAGGTCACGGTCGAGGGCCATCGACTGACATTGAGCAATCTGAACAAGGTCCTCTACCCGGAGACCGGCACGACGAAGGGCGAGATCCTCGACTACTGCGCCAGGATCGCCCCGCACCTCATCCGCCATGCCCAGGACCGGATCGCCACCCGAAAACGCTGGGTCGACGGCGTCGGCACTCCCGATGACCCCGGGGATGTGTTCTTCGAGAAGAACCTCCCGGACTCCGCACCGTCGTGGATCCGAACACGGGCGATCCGGCACTCCACCGGCACCAAACGCTATCCCCTGGTCAACGATCTCGCGACCCTGACCTATCTCACGCAGATGGCCGCGCTCGAGATCCATGTGCCGCAGTGGACGGTGAGCGCCGGAGCGAAGGACCCCGGCACAATCGACGCGGAGACCCGCTGCCCCGACCGCATGGTCTTCGACCTGGACCCGGGCCCCGGGCGCGGCCTCGCCGACTGCATCGAGGTGGCCCAGCTCGTCCGCGAACTGCTCGAGGGCATGGACCTGGAGGTCTACCCGGTGACCAGCGGATCGAAAGGCGTCCACCTGTATGCGCCGCTGGACGGGTCGGTGAGCTCGCAGCAGGTCTCCGATGTCGCCCATGAGCTCGCCCGCAGCCTGGAGGCCGACCACACGAAGCTCATCGTCTCTGCGATGAAGAAGACGCTGCGGGAGAACAAGGTCCTCATCGACTGGTCGCAGAACTCGGCGTCGAAGACCACGGTGGTTCCGTATTCTCTGCGCGGACGCTTCACCCCTATGGTCGCCGCACCGCGCGGGTGGGACGAATTCGACGACCCGGCCGCCGTCGAGCAGGTGCGCTTCGAGGAGGTTCTCGACCGGATCGACGATGCCGGGGACCTCCTCGAGCCCCTCGCTGAGGCGGCCGGAGGAACCGCTTCTGCCCCGGAGTCCGGGGCCGAATCGGAGTCCGAAGCCGACCCGAAGTCGGACGATGCCCCGAAAGCCGGGCGCGACCGACTGGTGGCCTACCGGTCCAAACGGGATCCGAAGCGCACGAGCGAACCCGTGCCAGCGAAACAGGGAACGAGCGGGGACGAGCTGACCTTCGTCATCCAGGAACACCATGCGAGGAGCCTCCACTGGGACTTCCGACTCGAACACGAGGGGGTATTGGTGTCCTGGGCGTTGCCGAAGGGACCGCCGACCGACCCCGGGGAGAACCACCTGGCGGTCCAGACCGAGGATCACCCCCTCGAATACGGCAGTTTCGAAGGCACGATCCCGAAAGGGGAGTACGGGGCCGGCGACGTCGAGATCTGGGACGCAGGCACCATCGAGGTCGAGAAGTGGCACGAAGGCAAGGAGATCGTCGCGGTCCTCCACGGGCGCGAGGACGGCGGTCTCGGGGGAGTGCGGCGGTTCGCCCTGTTCAACACCGGTGACCACGGACCGAACAAGGAGCCCGAGAAGAACTGGATGATCCATCTCATGGAGGACGAACCGAAGAAGCAGTCGGCGGCAGCGGACGACTCATCGAAGAAGGGCACGCCGACCGGGCGTACCTCTAAGAAGCGAGCCGCGAAGAAGGAGGCTCTGCCGGCCGATTTTGCTCCGATGCTCGCGAGCATCGGCGACATCGGCTCCCTCCGGCGGGAGGCCGAGGATTGGGCCTTCGAGATGAAATGGGACGGCATCCGTGCGCTGGCGAGGGTGCAGCCCGGTGACGGGGAGCGCACCGGCAGCATCGAGCTGACCAGTCGCAACGGCCTTGACATGACGAACACGTACCCGGAGCTTCACGAACTGGTCGAGTGTATCGATGTCGACTGCATCCTCGACGGTGAGATCGTCGCCCTCGGGCAGGGCAGCCGACCGGACTTCGGACGCCTCCAGCGCAGAATGGGGCTGAGCCGGGACAGCGATATCGAACGGGAACAGCGACGCACCCCTGTCTACCTCATGCTCTTCGATGTCCTCCACGCGGACGGATCGTCGTTGCTGCGCACCCCCTATACGGAGCGGCGCGAACGTCTGTTCGAACTTGTGACCGAGAGCGAGCACATCCATGTGCCCGAGGCCTTCGAAGGAAGCGTCGACGCCGCCTTCGAATCCAGCCGGAAGCTTCGACTCGAAGGAGTGCTGGCGAAGCGGACCGACAGCGTCTATCTCCCCGGAAAACGCACCCGCACCTGGGCCAAGCTCAAGCACGCCTCGACGCGCGATGTCATCATCGTCGGCTGGCGGACCGGAGAAGGCGAACGCTCGGACAGCTTCGCCTCACTGCTGGTCGCCGCCCATGACGACGACGGGCTCCACTACCTCGGCCGCGTGGGCACCGGGTTCGACGAGGCGGCCCTGCGGAGTCTGCGCTCCAGTCTCGATCGCCAGTCGAGAAAGACGCCGGCGCTCACGGTGCCGGCCGCCGAGTCGCGAGATGCCCACTGGGTGCGACCCGACCTCGTCGGGGAGGTCCGGTTCTCTGGCCTGACCGAGGCCGGACGCCTGCGGCACCCGGTCTGGCGCGGCCTGCGCTCCGACATCGACGCAGAGGACGTCCGAGTCTGAACCAGTCGACGCTGATTCTGCTCCGATCCTCAAGGACCTTTCGTCACGCACGTGCCGAGGAGCAGAGCCACGAGGAAGGCCACGACCACCCGGTCGATGGCATTTCGATGCGGGTTACGCACTTCGGGCATGCCATTGACTCCGAATGAGCTCTGCCGTTGTCGTCCTATGCTCAACAGTAGAGGTGTGTCTGACCATCTGCTCCGTCATCGCTGACAGCAGATCGGCACACGGCTGGCTCAAGGGCGGATTGCCCGTTCCTCGGCGCTGTGTCCGGGGGTGAGGTCTCCCAGTTGCGAAGGGCGCAGCGATGCGAAGCCGCCCGTCGTCTCGGTCGCGATCACACGTGCAGTGAGGCAGACGTGATCGCTCCCGTCGTCGAGCATCGCGATGCGTTCGACGATGAGACGGTTGGGCAGGTCCTCGAGCAGCGGCACCCCGTCCTCGGTGACGGTGAAGTCAAAACCGGCGAATTTGTCCGTCTCCATTCCGGAAAGTGATCCGAAGTGCCGTGCCGACTCGCGGTCGACGTCGGTGAGGAAGTGCACCGCGAAGCGCTCGGAACGCAGCGCCACCCGGTAGGTGTGGTTGGCCTTCGACAGCCAGAAGCAGTAGTGCTCCGGATCGATGCTCGCCTGGGAATGGAATCCGACTAGGCATCCGGCACGTTCGCCCTCCGCCGAGGTGGTGACGACGATGAGCGGGGAATCGACCGAACCCATGAGGTCGTCGAGCCCGGAGGTGCTCATTTTCGTCCCTCCGCCGCCGGCTTCGCTTCGTATCGGAGGAAGAGAGTGTCATCGGCGACCATCGTCGACTTCAGCGAGAACTGCGCGATGCCGGCTCCCGGCGGCGCGACGCTCACGGGCAGCGCATCGCCGCCCATCATCGGTGAGATCGACAGGCACAGCTCGTCGAGGCGGTCTGCGGCGACGAGCTCCCCGAGCCATCGGGGTCCGCCTTCGCACAGGACGACCCGATAGCCGAGACGGGCAAGGGCCTGCAGAGCGGCGGCTGGTTCGACCCGCTCCTCGCCGGCGATGATGACCGTGGCCACCTGTTCGGCGGCCGCCAGCCGCTCCGGATCGGCCTTTGCGCACGTGATGACGATGGTGCGCGCCTGCTCGGGTGCTGCGGTGAAAACCTGTGACGACCAGTCGAGGTCGAGGCTGCGACTGACGACCGCCACCGGAGGCATCTCGGACTGTCCCCGTGTTTGACGCTGCGCTCGGGCGGCCTCGCTCAGCCGCATCGGAGCGTAGCCTTCGCTGCGAACCGTCTGCGCGCCGACCATGACGACATCGGCGATCTGTCGCATCCGTCGGAACAGGTCCTGATCGGGTTCTGTCGACAGAGCACCGACGCGTCCGTGAATGGCAGCGGTTCCGTCGAGACCGGCGACCATATGACCGGTCACCCAGCATTCGTGCCGCGGCTGGGTGCGATCGACCTCGAGATAGGGTGTCAGCGGGTCCGGGATCGGGGCACCGCGTTCAAGTGGCTCCATCCATGCAGTCTACTGAACCTCGCCAGTACTCGAAGCGAGGATTTTCCGACCATCACCCGGATCCCGCTGACTGTTCACCGACGCGAGTGAGTCAGTCCGTCCAGGCGTCGTCGGTGAAATAGCCGTCGATGAACCCGGGCAGACGGTGACCGTCCTTCGCGGTCGCCAGTGTGTACGGGGCGACGTGGAAGCCGGCCTTGTCGAGTTCGCGCATCTTGTTGGTCGGCAGCTTCTTGCTCGGTCCCACCCATTCGATGCCGGCGTCCTTGATCTCTGCCGGTGATTCCTTCGGCATGGTCGACCCCATGAGATAGAGCGAGGTGTAGCCGCGATCGGCGATCGTCTTCGCAGCTTCGAAGTCGAAGGACTGGACGACAAGGGAGTCCTTCAATCCGCGTTCGTCGAATTCGTCGAGGACGCGGTCGACCTCCTCGGGGGTGGCCCCGGGCTTGATCTCGGGCACGAGGACGACCTCGCCGCCCATCTCGTCGAGGAGTTCGTCGAGGGTGACGGTGGCGGCTTCTTCTCCGCCGGCCGGGTGATTGATCGTGGCTGCGTCCCATTCCTCCCGGCTGAGGTCCCGGATAGGGCCGGTCGCGCCGTTGAGGGTGCGGTCGGCGGTGTCGTCGTGGATGAGGACGGGGGTGCCGTCTTCGAGGAACTGGATGTCCATTTCGGGGAGGAATCCGTCCTTCGCCGAGGCGGTGAATCCTTCCATGGATTCTTCCGGATAGACATCGGCACCGCCTCGGTGGGAGATCGTGGTCGGGAATTCGATGTCAGCGACCTTGTCCGGGGCGGTGAAATCGCTGGGGGAGCCGAGCCCTGGTGCGTCTCCCGCGGAGCCGAGGCCCGTGGCTACAGCGGGCGCAAGGCCTGCGCCGAAGGTGGCCGAGGCAGCGAGAACTGCAGTGGCGAGACTCGTGTACGGACGGGTGCGTGTGGATGTCTTTTTCTGTGTATTCACGTCCGCGACGCTACGAAGCGAAGGTGATCTTGTGGCGAAGCCGCCGTGAACGTTCTTCGCAGAGTGGGCGAACGGGTGGGTAACAACCAGCCCGGGTCAGCTTCTTATGGAAGCTGCCCGGGCCGAGGGATTGGTGGGGGAGTGCCTCAGTTTCCGAAGGCCTGCTTCGTGTGCGAGCGGCCGACGAAGGCCATGACGATGAGGAAGATGCCGAAGACGATCGTGTAGATCGCGATGATCCACACCAGCGCAAGCAATGCGGCTCCCGGGTTGGAGAAGACGACGATGAACATGATGACGCCGAAGATGATGTCGAGGACTCCGAGGGCCTTCGACCATCCTTTGAAGGATTTCGACGCGACGCTGAGGATGCCGCGGATGAGCATTCCCGACGCCATCATCAGCAGGATGATGGTGCCGCCCATGACGGCGAAGGTCAGCGGTACGATCATGATGATGATGCCGCCGATGACGTAGGCGATGCCTGCGGCCAGTTCCCAACCCCATGACAGGTCCTGTTTGCGTGCTTGCAGTGCATGGGTGATCTCGAAGACGCCGTCGACGATGAGCCAAGCGCCGACCCAGATTCCGAGTGCTACTGCCATTGCGGCGGGTGCGACGAGGAGGAGGATGCCGAAGAGGACGGCGAGGATGCCGCGGATCAGCACCGCCCAAAAGGCGCCTTTGCCGAGCTCGGTCATCAGCGAACGGACCGCGCCTGTGGGATTCGTGGGATTCTGTGGTGTAGCCATGTCTCCTCCTTCTGAGATGTCTTCGGGTTATTTTCAGTATAGTCCTGTGCTGCGGTGGGAGAAGGGTGCGGTGGGTGGCATGTCCGTGAAGATCACTGAATTACAACCGAGTGTGCGCTGGTAATCAGGCGACCAATCGTTAGTGTTTCTGCTGTGAGCAGCATTCCTGAAAAATCCCCGGCGCGGTCCCCTCCCCACAGGTTTCCCCACCGCGGAGTCCTGCCTGAAGGCAGATACTTCACTCTGACGTGGGCGATCGGCTATGACTACGGCGGGATGACCACAGTCGCCCTGGAACGCAGCTCGGCCTTCGCCCGGCTCGACAACCGCCGGGTTGAGATTCTGACGCTGAGTCCGGAAATGAAGGGTCGGGACCGTGAGCGCGAACTCCACGAGGCGGGAACCCTCGATCGCAAGGTGAAGATCCGCAATCTGTGGCAGGACCTCACCTCGTAGTCCGACCGAAACCTTCGACGAATGGTCGGCACGATCGACCCCGATCCGTCAGCAGTCGATGACGTCTTGAATCGGAGCGGACGGGATTGGACTGAGCTGAGGGAAGATTCCGAGGGCCACCTGCTCCAGGCCGACAGGTATCACGATCGTGGGCATCTGCTTGTCATCGATCGCCAGGACATGAAGGAGCGAGGCCGCCGAGGCGGACGCCGGATCACCCTGTTTGACCGTGACCAGAAGGTGATTGCCCAATGGGGCTCTGCTCGTGAGTTCTACCAGGCCTGGCTCTATGTCGTCATCGGGGACAAGCCTTCGTACCTCATCTGCGACTCGGCCTTCGTCGGCACTTTCATCCACGAATTTCGGCGCGACAATGTGATTCTTTGTATGGTCAACCACAATCATTTTCTTGCTGATGCGGATGATGAGCCCACTGGAGCACTGGCTGAAGACAAATTCGGCTACCTCCGTCATCTGGACAATTTCGACTTGGCGACCACACTCACCGATTCGCAGCGAGTCGCAATGGAGAGGCTGAACCTGTCGGCGGGAAAACTCACAACGGTGTCGAACCTGACCGATGACCTGCATGGAGACCCGTACCGACCGCGGGCCCGCCACAAGGGCTCCATGATCGCTCGTCTTGAAGGTGCGAAATCAAACTTTCTCGCCAGCTCGTTCAGCCTCTTGACCAGTCGATACGAGGGGCAAGGGCTGGTGGTGCTGGAGAGTATGTCGGCAGGCTGCATTCCTATCTGTTACGAGGTGGACTTTGGCCCGGCAGACATCATCGAGAACGGTGTCAATGGCTTTCTCGTCGACCCGGGCGACGTCGACGGACTGGCTGACGCGATCTCGACATTCCTTTCTCTGTCTGAAGACGAGGTTTCGGCGATGCGCCGAAATGCCGTATCCCGAGCAGCAGACTTCTTCGAACGTCCCATTATTCGACGGTGGGGAGAGGCACTGGACTCACAGTCGTTTGCTCCGATCTTCCGCGCCGAGGACGCGCGCGCCGAGGCCCAATCTGCCGAAGTGACTGCAAACGGAATTGCCATCACTCTGAGAGTCTCTGACCTGAGGGAGAGCACCCTCACCCAGACGTTCGTCTCCTGGAAGTCGCGGGCTGGCACCTTCTATGGGCGAGTCGAAGCTCGCCGGAGTGGACAGCTGATCACGGCCGAGATTCCGTATTCTCGGATCGAGCATATGACGGGAGAATACGTTGACTTCTCCCTTGACCACGTCTTTGACAGAGGGTTTGAACGAGTGCGGATCGCCTGTGGCGAAGACTCCGTTATCAGAACTTCAGACCAGGTGCATCTCTATTCGACCAAGCACGGGAACTTCAGTGGCCGCCTTGTCCGAACGGATCTCACATCCACTTCTTGACTCGGAAGACGACGTAGAGAACGACTCCCAACCCAAACATGAGCCCCAACGCCATCGGATAGCCGAAAGTCCAGTGGAGTTCGGGCATATCGTCGAAGTTCATGCCGTAGATCGCTCCGACGACGGTGGGGGCGAAGAGGATCGCTGCCCAGCCGGAGATCTTCTTCATGTCCTCGTTCTGCCGCTGGGCAACGAGAGTGGAATTGACGTTGAGGATCTGCGACAGGGCTTCTCTCAGCTCGCCCGCCTCGGCGAGGACTCGCGTGAGGTGGTCGGTGACATCATCGAGGTAGGCGCGAAGGTCGTCGGGAATCGCGTACTTGGCTTCCCCGTTCCCGAGCGCCTGCGTCAGTCGGTTGAGGTGGGTGGAGTTGTGGAGGACATCGATCACTTCCTGGCTGAGGAGATAGATGCGCTCGGCAGCGGCAGTGTCCCCGCTGAAGACCTGCCGCTCGATCCCGTCCTTGTCACCCTGCAGTCCGTCGAGGACGGGGAAGTATCCATCGACCACGGTGTCGAGCAGGCGGAACATGAGCGCCTCTGGTCCGAGTGCGAGAAGTTCGCGGTCTTTCGCCCAGCTGCGCCTCTCGTTCGTGAAGTACTCCTGGACTCCGCTGGTGTCCGCCGGAATCGGTGTGCCGTCGATGAATCGGTCTCCCTGACAGATGATGACGAGCACATCATCCTTCATCAGCAAGTGGAACTCGTTGAACTCGACTTCCTCTTTCGCGTCGATGTAGACCGCTGATTTGAGGACGACGAAGAGCACATCACCGTAACGTTCGACCTTGGCCCGCTGGTTCGCATGGAAGAGGTCATCGACGAGAACCGGATGCAGGTCCCACGTCGAGGCGACCTCCGCGAACAGCCCGGGAGCGGGCCTGGTGATGACGATCTGCGTGATCGAGCCGGGAACCGACGAGCCGGAGCCGTCCGGGTCATGTGCAGACAGCGCGTCGGCGAAGGACCGGACGACGTTCATCTCCTGCGGTTCGCTGTCGATGATGCGGCGGCTGAACAGCGTCGGTGCCTCGGTGGACTTCGCTTCTGACCCCACCGCCGGTCGCTTGCGCAGCGACGGTCGTTCGGGCTTGTCTCTGCGGACTCTTGCCATTGTGCTCCCTTTCCTCTGACAGCTCCTCAACGGTACCGCACACCTAGGTCGGCCTCAGGACGCAGCAAGTGGCAGGCGAAATACTTCATCGTCGAATCCTCAGACCGGGTGCGGTGCCTGCGCCAAATCTCTGACTGCGCCCGTGCGCAGATGGGGTTAGAGTGGCAACCGGTCGGCATCGTCGCGGACCGGTTGCCCACCACGAGGAGCATGAGAGGACGGAGCCGTAGACCATGCCACGCATATTCCTCCGCCTTTGGCGCCGCTACCGGGATACAGCACTCTTCCTGAAGATGACGGCCGGGTTCGTCCTCGGACTCATCGTTGCCTTCGTCTTCGGAGAGAAGGCGCAGGTGCTGTCACCGATCGGTGACATCCTGCTCAACCTCCTCCAGCTGATCGTCATCCCGATCATCATGGTGACGCTGATCGACGCGGTCAACAGCACGCGCCCCGGAAACCTCGTCAGGGTCGCCTTCAAGACCTTCGCCTTCTACATCCTCACGACGATCGCCGCCGTCATCATCAGTCTGTCCCTGGCCCTTCTGGTCAAACCGGGGACCGGTCTCCAGCGCCCTGAGAAGGGCGCAGAGACACCCGAGGCCCCCTCATTCGTCGACCAGCTCGTCGGCATATTCCCCGAGAACGTCTTCAAGGCTCTGGTCGACGGCAACATCCTCGCTCTGATCTTCGTGGCCTTGATCGTCGGCCTCACGATGGCAGGTATGCGCCGCTCGTCCGATTCGACGATCTCCGGCTTCGGGAAGCTCGTGTACGACCTCGTACTCGCGGCCAAGGAGATGACGTTCCGCATCCTTGGAGGGATACTCCAATTTGCACCGTTCGGTATCGCAGCCCTGGTGGCGAGCGATATCGGCAGCCAAGGAATCGATGCCCTGGCGGCACTGGGCAAACTGACCGGCGTCGTCTATGCCGGTCTGGCAGCGCAGATCCTCCTTGTCTATATTCCGCTGCTGCTGCTCAACCGGATTCCGGTCGGCGGATTCTTCCGCGTCGCCGGTGCGCCGATGGCCACGGCGTTCACGACTCAGAGCAGCTCAGGGACGATCCCTGTGTCGCTGGAGGCGACGAGGAAAGCAAACATCCGCCAAGAGGTCGCTGGCTTCGTCATCCCATTGGGTGCGACCATCAACATGGACGGAGCGGTCATCCGTCTGGGGGCGTCCGTGGTGCTGGCTGCCAATATCGTCGGCCATGACATGTCCGTGCTCGAACTCGGCGCGATCGTCCTCACGGCCACGTTCGTCTCGATCGGCACCGCAGGAGTCCCCGGCGCCGGACTCATCGGCTTGACGATCCTGCTGCAGCAAGCCGGTCTCCCGCTTGAGACCGTCGCTCTGGTCGCCGGTGTCGACGTTCTGCTCGGAATGGGGGCGACGATGCTCAATATCACCGGCGACCTCGTCGGAGTCCACCTCATCGACAAGAGTGAGAAGCGGATCAGCGAGGGCAGCCGAGAATTGTAGCCCTTTCACTCGAATCACGGGAGGGGTGGCGAAGGCTTCGTCACTCTGAAAGCCTGAGGGCACGGTCCGCACACGTGCTCACCCGACGATACGGCGAGGCCCTGGACCGTGGAGTGAACTGCATCGATACAGCCAACCTCTGCTCGGCCGGGGACGCGGAAAGAGTCCTCGGCGAGATCATGGGCGACAAACGCGATGAAGTCATCCTCACCTCAGATACGAATCACAGATGAAGGAGAAACACCGATGACCACACGTGACGAACTCCGTGCAGAGAAGGCCCTGCAGGGGATGGAATTCCCCGCTTCGAAGACCGAGCTCATCGACTATGCAACCGAACGCTCGGCCACGGCGAAGACACTTCAGGCCTTGCAAGCTCTGCCGGATCGGCAGTTCGAGAACAAGGACGATGTCGTCGAGGCAGTGCCGCAGGAGCCCGAAGGCGACGCTCCCGGAGGGGTGCACCGATGAGATCGGCCGGTGCACTGACGACGTGACAGAAGACAGCGAATCGGAAGAAGGTGTTCGAACATGCGCAGTGATGAGTTCCTCAAAAACGTCACCGAAACCGGCGGGCCCGGCGATCCTGAAAGCGCTGCCGTCGTGACCCGGACGGTATTGGATAACCTGGGGAAACGGCTCAAAGGCGGAGAGGCGGCGGATCTGGCCGCCCAGCTTCCTGCCGAACTGCAGGAGCCGCTCCAACGGCACGGGTCGGAGGCGCCGCTGACCGACGACGTCGATGAGTTCCTCCGTCGTCTGGCTGACCAGCTGGGCCAGGCAATCGATCCTGATACCGCCCGTGCCTACGCGCGTGCCGTGATCTCGACGCTTGACGCCGCGGTCTCAGAGGGCGAGGTCGATGATCTCCGCTCACAGCTGCCGGCAGGCTTCGCACCGCTGTTCGAAGGCCGATCTGTGCTTCGCCCCTCACCCTGGTGAAGGCACGGTCTTCGCCGGAGTGAGGGGCGATCTGTCTCCGGCGTCATGGCCGCACCTGAACCCGGCGGCGCGAACACCGTCGAGATGAATGAATCCCGGGGCCCACTGGCAGCGCACAGCGCGTGAACCCCATCCGACTTTCGAGGGCTGCGAATTCGCGAATATGGACAGTCTTCGAACTCTCCGGCCACCAGCACGACATCATTGCGCCGGGCGTCAATGAACTCATCGACATGCTGCCGGATCCGCCTCGGGCATCCTTCAGCAGCGAACCCGACCTCGACGAGGTTGAGCCCCTCGCTCCGGGTGACGACTTCGGGGCGTAGCCCTCATGCGAGAAGAGCGCGAGGTGCGTGGTGCGTGGTGTGAGGATGCTCTTGGCGAAGCCGACCACACCGCGTGAGAGCTGACCACGATCAAGCAGGAACGGAGGTCGAGTTCAGGTCGGACACAGATGGGCATGCACAATAGTCTCCATGACCTTCCTACCGGCAGATCTGCCGCACACCGCTGTTCGCGGTGCCAATTTCGCGCAGTCGGTCGCCAAACTCGTGGCTCAGAGGCTGCGGGAACGCTTCCGTGAATCGCGACTGCCAGACGAATTCTCTCCGCAGGACGATGACGTTTTCGTTGCAGCCGGCTACTTCGCTGGTGACCTCACCTCGGTTTACCAGCTCGAGCAGTGGCTCTGGCCCTTCAAGCAGCTCGAAGCGCGGCTCAAGGAAGCCGGTCATGGGGATCAGCCTTTCGGGATCATTGTCCGCAATGCCCCGGTTGCTGAGTACCTTAAGAGCATCACCTCGTTCCCGGTGCGGTTCTCACGCCTGACCAGCGGCCTCGACAAGTTCATGCAGTCGCCGAGTCTCCGTGCCGTCTTCTATGTCAACCAGGGAACCAGCAATTTCCAAGCGCTGCGCTACCCCGAGCCCGCTCACGTGCACCTCAGCCACGGCGAGAGCGAGAAGATTTCGATGATTTCCAACCAGCTCAAGGGGTACGACTATGTCTTCACAGCCGGCCGGGCTGCAAGGAAACGCGTCCAGCAGGCTCTTTACGGAATGAGCGACGATCGCATGTTCGACGTCGGACGACCGCAGCTCGACCGCCCCCGTTCGGTTCCGCACGAGTGGAAGAGATTCAAAGAGGCGTCCCCGGATGGGCAAGCCGTATTCTATGCGCCCACGTGGGAGGGTGACTCTCCGTCGATGGCGTACGGCACCATCGCCTACAACGGAACGCAGCTCGTCACTTCGCTGCTGGAAGCCGGATACCGAGTGATCTTCCGCCCGCACCCGCGCACCGGGGTGGAGTGCCACGAATTTGAGAAGGCTGTGGAAGACGTGGCGGAGATCGTCGAGTCCGATCCGCGTGGGTTCCTCGACGAGAGTCCAGACGTGTCTTGGCAGTTGGACGAGGCCGATCTCGCAGTGGTCGAGATGACCTCCGTCGCTTTCGACTGGCTCTCCTCCGGGAAACCCCTCGTGATGGTCCAGCCTCACGAACCCGAGGCAGAGGTGCTCGAAGGCGGCCTGCTGGATCTGTGTCCGACAGTCGGATCCACCGGTGAAGCCGATGTCGTCGACGTCATCGACGAGGCAGTCGCGCAAGCCGGGTCTGTTGAGGCGATCGCCCAGCTCTATCTCGGTGACACGAGCCCAGGGGCGCAGATCGCCCGTTTCATCCGGTCAAGCGAGCAGGTGATCGCCCAGCGGGTCGAGGAGCATCGGTTAAAGCACCTCGTGTGAAGCATTTGATAATTTCTTAACTTAAAGTTACAGAATGGTAAAATAACGCCGGACCAATTCCGCGGCCCACCACCTGGGCTCCGATCACTGGACGGAAACAGCAATGCGACGAGTCATTACGTACGGAACCTTCGACCTGCTCCACTACGGGCATATTCGCCTGCTCCAGCGGTGCAAGGAACAGGGCGATTATTTGGTGGTGGCCCTGTCGAGCGACGAGTTCAATGCCGGCAAGGGCAAGAAGTCGTACTTCAGCTACGAAGAGCGCAAGCACATGCTTGAAGCGATTCGCTACGTCGACCTCGTCATTCCTGAAGACAACTGGGAACAGAAGTCGACCGACGTCGACAAGTACCACATCGACACGTTCGTCATGGGCGACGACTGGGAAGGCGAGTTCGACTTCCTCAAAGACAAGTGCGAGGTCGTCTACCTTCCCCGCACTCCAGAGATCTCGACCACTCGAATCAAAAGCGAGCTGGGTAAGTCCTGACCGAAGGGGCGCGGACTTCGCGCTATCGTGGCTGGAGACCAACCATGGACCAGAGAGGAACGGACGTGCCCGAAAAGTCTCCGGCGAAACATCCGTCGCTGGCGGAGCTTCGGGCCAAGGCCCAGCCGATAGAAGTCCGCAGCCGCAAAAACGCGGAGCACTGGACCGCGCAGCTCTATCTCCGGCACATCTCGATCTACTTCACCATGTTGCTCGTTCGGACCCGGATCAGCGCCAACGGCGTCACCGGGCTGATGATCCTGTCAGGTTGGTGCATCGCCGTAAGCCTGCTGATCCCCGGCATCTGGGGTGCAGTCCTTGCCGTGTTCTTCGCCCAATTGCAGATGTACATCGACTGCTGTGACGGTGAGGTCGCCCGCTGGCGCGGAACGAGCGGTGCCAAAGGCGTCTTTCTCGACAAGGTCGGCCACTATACGACCGAAGGTCTTGTCGCGGTTGCCCTCGGAATACGAGCGGTGGGGGAGTGGAGCAACCTCATAGACGACCCGGCCGGTTCGTACCCGCTTCTCCTCGCCGGGACCGTCTTAGCAGCTTTGGTCCTGTTGAACAAGGCACTCAACGACATGGTCCATGTCTCCCGCGCGTTCAACGGACTCGACAAACTCGCGGATTCGAAGGAAGCCACCGCCGTCAACCCGGGCCTCGTCGCCACTCTCAAGCGTATCGCCCGCTTCGTGCCCTTCCACCGCATCTTCCACTCGGTGGAGATGTCTCTGATGGCTCTGCTCTCGAGCATTGTGACTGCGATTGCTGTGGCAGGTGGGGCCGAACCGCTATTAGGGGAACGGTTGCTCGTTCTCATCATGGTGCCGCTGTGCCTGCTGTCGGTCATCGGACACTTCCTGTCGATCATGGCATCAAGGAGGCTGTCATGAGCGATAACTCGAAGATCCTCTCCCAGCGGTTCGAAGACAATCGTCGCTACACGTTCGGCGTCGTCGTGCTCAGCCAGGGAAAACGACTCGACGACCTCAACCGCGGTTTCGAATCACTGCTGGCGCAGAAAGGCGTCGATCTCGACATCGTCTGTGTTGGAAATGGATGGGAGCCAGGAGGCATACCGGACCACGTCAAGAAGTTGGGGCTGCCGGAGAACCTGGGCATCCCTGCCGGGCGCAACGCCGGAGTCCCTCACGTCGACGGTGAGTTCCTGTTCTTCCTTGACGATGACGCATGGCTGCCGGACGACACGTCGCTGATGCGCATGGCGCAACTGATGCGTACGAAGCCGCAGATCGGACTGATCCAGCCAAGGGTCGAGGAACCCGGTGGGCCCGATGCGCCGAAACGGTGGATTCCCAGACTCAAGAAAGGGAGCGCCGACCACTCATCGAACGTGTTCTCGGTGTGGGAAGGCGCAGTCTGCATGCAACGTCGAGCGTTCGACGAGTGCGGCGGATGGCCGGCACCATTCTGGTACGCGCACGAGGGAATCGAGCTCGCGTGGCGGGTCTGGGACGCCGGCTACATCGTCTGGTACATGGGCGATCTCGCCGTCGCCCACCCGGTGATCGACCCGAGACGCCACGACGAATACTTCTACATGAACGCCAGAAACCGCGTCTGGTTGGCCCGACGGAACCTGCCCTGGCCGTTCAGCTGGGCGTACGTCGGTTCATGGACATTGATGCAGTTCATCAAGTGGGCCAACAAGCCACATCAGCTCAAGGCCTGGATGGAAGGATGGCGCGCCGGCTGGCGTCTCGACCCCTGGGGTCAAGACGAAGACCGGCAGAAGCTGTCAAGAAGAGGTGTACTTCGAATGTCCCGGCACGGACGCCCCCCGATCGTGTGAACGCCAGGATTATCTGCCCGGCGCGCGAGAGATCGCACCGCGAACAAAGAGGGGACCGCGGTCGGGTCCGACCTCACCGACTGAGAAACCGAGTGGAGCCGCTTCATGTCGTCATCAGCGTACGTTGCTGAAAGCTCTCCCCACGCGAACAGCGCACCTCAGCCCTCCGGCTTCCGCTCCGATATCCAGGGGCTGCGTGCACTGGCCGTAGGGATCGTGCTGCTGTACCACCTGTGGCCGACCACATTCGACGGCGGATTCGTCGGAGTCGACATCTTCTTCGTCATCTCCGGCTTCCTCATCACCAGCCACCTCATCAAGTCCCCCCCGCGCAGCTGGGGCGATGTGGCAAAGTTCTGGGCGCGACGAGTCCGGCGACTGCTGCCGGCGTCACTGCTCGTCCTCTTCCTCGTCGGAATCGCAACCTTCCTCGTTGCCCCACAATCTGTCTGGGCCGATACCGGACGCCAAATCCTCTCCGCAGGGCTCTACGTCGTCAACTGGGACTTCGCCGTATCCAGCGTCGATTACCTGGCTGCGGACAATGCTCCGTCGCCGGTGCAGCATTTCTGGTCACTGTCCGTCGAGGAACAGTTCTACTTCGTCTGGCCGATGATCATCGGTCTGGCGTTCCTCGTCGGGGCGAAGCTCGGCCGATCCAAGAAGATCGTCGGTTTCACCGTTCTCGGAATCTTCCTCGCCTCACTCACCTTCTCCATCGTCTACACGGCCGACGAACCGGCGATGGCCTACTTCATCACTCCGACCAGGATGTGGGAGCTGGCCATGGGCGGGCTGGTTGCCGTCTTCGTCATCTACGTTCGACCTGAGCGCCTCCCGTTCAGCTCTCTGCTCGGGTGGGTCGGACTCGCCGGAATTGTGGCCGCCACCTTCCTCATCCGCGCAGACATGCCGTTCCCCGGCTACATTGCGCTGGTCCCGGTGCTCTCGACGGCACTCGTCATCCTCGCTGACTCGCGGGGTCGGACCTCCGTGCTTACGCTGTTGTCATTGCGGCCCGTTCGTTTCCTCGGCGATATCTCGTACTCCGTCTATCTCTGGCATTGGCCGCTCATCGTTCTCGTGCCCTATCTTTCGGCCAAACTGGGACGCTCGGAGAGCCTGGGCGTACTGGACAATATCGCGATCATTCTCGTCTCGATCATTGCCGCGTGGGCGTCGACGACGTGGGTCGAGAACCGGTTCCGCAAGTCGTCGTTCTTCAGCAGCTCGAAGAAGACCTTCGCGTTCGCAGCACTCGCCATGGCTCTCGTCTCGGCTCTGGGGCTCAGCCAGATGGTCGTCGCCAACTCCATCGTCGAGCAGAACGAAGACAAACTGCAGGCTCAATTGGATGACCCCGACTCCTGTCTCGGTGCCGGGATTCTTCTTCCCAACGCGAAGGACAACCCGAACTGCAAAGACAAGAATTCGCTGCAGATGGAGCCCGCTGCGGCGAAGAAGGACAAGTCCAAGGCGTACGCGGATGGCTGTTGGGCCAGCGCACCGTATGCAAGCAAACCGGAATGCACCTATGGCGACGGGTCGAAACATGTCGCGCTCGTCGGAAATTCACACGCCGGACATTGGCTGCCGACGCTCGAGCGCTTGGCCGATGAAAAAGATCTGACAATCACCACTTTCCTCGCCTCGAACTGCAGCATTTCTACCCTGCCTCAGGACCTTTCGACGCAGGACGAAACCAAAGGGTGTCAGGACTACGCCGATTGGGTCTCGAAGAGAACGACCGAAGGAGGCTTCGACGCAGTCATCACCTCCGAGCGGCAGTCCACGCCGCTGAAAGGTATGGACTGGGAAGAAACCGAGAAGAAGGCGCCTGAAGGACATCGTGAGATCCTGCAGCGCTGGGTCGATGCTGATTTGGATGTTGTGGTCATTCGGGATACCCCATACCCAGGCGGGGCAGGTGTCACCGTGCCAGATTGCGTTGCCAAGCATAAAGACGACCTCGAAGAGTGCTCCGGAACTCCGGAATCATGGCACTGGATGGATCCCCTGGCCGCCTCGGCGAAATCGATCGATTCGAAGCAGCTTTCGATCATCTACCCCCAGGACTGGTTCTGCCCGGACGGGCGCTGCGAGCCGGTCATCGGTGGCGTCATCACCTATTTCGATACAGCCCATATCACCGCGACCTATGCGCAGACCCTTGCCCCGCAGCTCGACGCAAGCCTCCGCAGGTCCGGCTTGGACACCTTTGATTGAGCGCCGAGGGGAGCCCGCCCACCGGTTCATCGAACTGACAGTCAAGTCCGATATCGTGAGCCTGATTGATCCCGAACAACTTACATAAGCCCACGACCGTTCACCGAAATCTCTGCAAAGGACGAAACGAGTGACAACTGGACGAAATGCCGCGGACCGGTACCTCAGCAAGGGAAGAGAACTGGTGAAACCAGTTGTCCACGGGATCGCCCGTCGTGCTCTGCCGGTGGTCGAACGGGCTTCCGGGACGAGATACGTGCGAGAACGTGCGGAAGGCGAAAGAGGAACCGGAAAGTCGTCCGGGAAGGCCAAGAAGATCGCGACTGAGACCGCCCGGGCCTACCGGAAACTGGCAACAGGATTGCGCGGAGCGACAGCAGAGGGCATCGACGGATGGACCGTTGCGCCGTCGACCCGAGAGGTCGACACCAAGGCACGGCAGCTGGCACGCGTCAAGGCGCACGCGGCATTGTCCGAAGCACTGACTCAGGGATCGTCGTTCGGTCCCGCAGTTGTGGAAGCCGGTCGGTCGCTCGTCGCCGCCGGGCACACGGCTGACACCGTGTCGATCGGGCTCAACCTCCGCAGCAATCCCTCCACCGAGGATGCTGGCAGAGTCCTCTTAGGCTTGGCTTACCAGCGGACATCGGACTTCGCGGTGGCGTGGGCACAGTTCGAGAAGATCGACGACCGGGACATCATCGTCTCTGCCGCCGAGGAGTACTACCCGACTGCGATCGACACGCTGGGTGACGACGGTCTGCCGCTCCTGGACCGGGTGAACGAGACAGGCGAAACCGACCGCTGGAGTGCGAAAGCCGTGCTGCGCACCGCTGAATCGGCCTTCTGCATCGGAGCTTTTGACCACGTCCGTTCGCTCGTCGAATCACGCCTGAACCAGATGGAAGACGAGACGGATTCGGCGGTGCGTTACGAGCTCAATCGCATGCGCGACTGGCTCCCGGGAGGAAAGCACCTCGAGGCTCTGCCGACGACAGCCGGAAAGCGCAACTTCGGCGTCCTCAGCTACGACCAGCCGGGGATCCGATCACGCAACATCGGCGACTACATCCAGACGATCGCGTCAATCGGCCATCTTCTGCGGTACGAAAATCTCAGCTTCTCGGGTGACCCGGGGCTGACCGAGCTCTTCAAGAAGTTCCGCAAGTCAGTCAAAGAGCAACGAAAGTACGCGGGGCCGGAGGGCGAACTCAATCTGGTCGAGGTCTATCGCGACGGCAACGTCTACCAGGACATCCCGGAGGACACCTGGTACATCGCCTTCGGCTGGTACATGCACGACATCTTCGGTAAGTCGTTCAACATTCCGTTCCACCCGAATCTGCGCCCGATCCTATTGTCCGTGTTCGTGCGCTACCCCGAGATGCTCACCCCCGAAGCCATCGCCTATCTCAAGAAGTACGGACCGGTCGGTTGCCGCGACTGGCAGTCCGTCGCCGTGCTCAGAGCCGTCGGTGTCCCGGCATTCTTCTCCGGGTGCCTCACCACGACGGTCGATACCCTGTTTCCTGCTCCCTCGGCTGACCGTCGGTCCGGCACGGTGCAAATCGATTGGACCAAGGGCGGAAAAGGGCCGAAGAAGAAACAGACCGTCACCGCAATCCGGGACAAGACCTTTCCGGAGAACCTGGAGCTGGCCCGCAACTGGGTCGCCGACTACGCCTACAAGTACAAGCGAGTTCTCACCTCGCGACTGCACGCGAACCTGCCCGCGCGGTCGGTGGGCGCCGAGGTCGAATTCGAACCGAAGAACAAATCGGATTCACGGTTCGGCGGGCTGATCGGCATCGATGAAGCCGAGTTCGACGCCATTCGGGACGGGATCTTGGACAAACTCTCAGTGCTCCTGCCGCTCATCGCGACGGGTGCATCCGACGACGAGATCTACTCGAAGTGGGTCGAGATCACTGCCGAGGACATGGCTGCGGCCGATGAGTATCTCGCCACTGCCACGCTGCCGAGCGCAGAGAGCACAACCATTTCCGCCGCCGTGAACACGACCGACCGACCGGCTCCGGAAGAACAGGTCACAGACGTCTTCATGACTGTCGAGAAGGGCGAAGAGTCGCTGGTTGCAACGGCCATCAGGACCATCGACGCCCACGCCTCCGGCAGGTATCGCATCTGGCTGCCGTCCGGAGAAGTGAGCGCGGAAGCCGCCGATGAGATCCAGGCACAGCTGTCGCTCGGCACAGTCGGGAGATTGGGACCGGTGTCCTATGCTGACATCGCGAACGAGAATGACCTGGTGCAGGCGCTGCTTCCGGTGCTGTTCCCCGACCATGAGCGCCTCGTCGTCGTTCCCGCAGCCGGCGAGTTCTCTGCCGACATCGTCGAGCTTTCGAGGGTCGACTTCGGGAGTACATTGCTCGCCGCGAAACATGATGTGAGGAAGAGCCGCTCCAGCGGTCTCACGCTGATGAGGAGGATCGCGAGCTCATTCGGCGACGATCATGTCGGCGCACTCAACTTCGTCTTCGCAAGTCATGCCGGCCTCACCGAGGACTTCGTTCCCTTCGACCCGCAGACTGCTGTCCTCAACCTCAGCGGAATGCGCAGCGAAGGCCTCGTCAACAAGATCGTCGGTCTGATGCAGGAGCTCAAACTCAGTTACGTTGACGCAATGCAGACGATCGTCGGCGGACGGTACTCCGAGATCGACGACGAATGGAACGTCCGAGCCCAGTGGGAGACGTCGGACAGCCCCAAAATCGTCAATTGGCGGCGCCAGACACGCTACTTCGGTCGCATGACACTGACACGTTGATCAGCGCCGCTGAGACCGCCGCACGAGAAGAGCTGAGAAGGATGTCACCAGTGAGTTTCATGGCTCGACGTACGCATGACGCCAACGACAAGACTCAAGTCCGGCACGAGCCCGACCAGAAACTCGGGACCGACGAAGTGCACGTCTACAACGTCCTGTGGTGGATCCCCGAATCGATGGGCGGAATGACGACTGCGGCACTCCGCCGGATTCGGAGCTTTCAGAAATTCGGCAGGCCGCTGTCGCAGACCATCCTGACGTTCAGCCCTCGAATGGACACAGACGAGATTCGAGATCGTTTGGTCGCGTCGGGACGAATGAGTGACGACGTCGAGCTGGTGAACATCTGGCAGGACCTGCGGAAAAGATCTGAGCACGAACTCGCGCAGCTCGAAGGCGAACGGCCGCGGAACCCGATTCCGGACATCGACGGTGAAATCGAGAACATCACTGCCTTCTATGATGTCGTCCGCAATGCGCGCAGCGGCAAGATCATCCGCCGCAACTATTTCCGGGAAGACGGTAGCCTGCTGGTCGCAGACGTCCGGGATCTGAAACTGGGCAGACGATTCATCCTCCATTCTCCGAACGGAACGCCGATGGCGGAATGGCGACGTCCGCGAGATTTCTACAACGCCTGGATCAAGGCAGCTGTGAATCAGGAACCCGCTGTCGTCATCGTCGATGACAAAAAGGTCAGCGAGTTCATCCACGAGATCTCGGATCGGAGGTTCGCACTCATCTTGTTCCTCCACGGGACTCACCTACGCTATCCGTGGAATGGCAACCGCGGCCAGGTGCTGCCCCGCAGACTAGACACCGTACGCAATTTGGACCGCTTCGACGTGGTCGGTGTGCAGACAGGTCAGCAGGCGGAAGCCGTTCGAGCTCGCGGATTCACTGACGACAACATCAGGCTTCTGACCGGCGAGCTGCCGGCAGGATCGGTGCTGACTGAGGCTGCGGAAGAACGGTCGATGGGTAAGGCAGTGATGATCGCCAACCTCATTGAGCTCAAACGCGTGGACCATCCGATTCGCGCAGTGGCGAAACTGCGGGACCGCGGCATTGACGTCGCTCTGACGATCCTGGGGGAGGGGCCCGAACGGCCCAAACTGGAGAAGCTCATCGACGCTCTTGACGTTCGTGATCGAGTGGAGCTGCCCGGCTATGTCAATGATGTCTCAGACAGGTTGAAATCAGCCTCATTCTCCATGCTGACGAGCACCAGCGAAGGACTGCCGTTGTCGATGATGGAATCGATGGGTGCCGGCTGCATTCCGATCGTCTACGACATCACATATGGCCCGCGCGACCTGATAGAACAGGGACAGAACGGATTCATCACTTCGCGGAACGACGTCGACGCACTGGCCGATCAGATCGAGAAGTTTCTCTCCCTGAGCGCAGAAACCGTTGGGTCGATGCGCAGGTCTGCCATGGACAGGGTTGAGCACTATCTGCCGGAGGCCGGATACCGGCGCTGGAAGTCAGCCATCGAGGAACTGCCTGCCGCACACGTGCATGATGACCGCATCGAGACATCGGGTGCCCCTGTCGAGGTGAAACGCGCCAAGTGCGAGGATTTGCCGGATGGGTGCCGCATCGAACTCGAATTCGCTCATCTCCACACAGAGGTCATCGAAAGACTGGAGCTGGTCGTCTCCGCGCGCGAGGTCAATACATTCTTCGTCTGCGGAAACTCATCGACGTCGTCCCGCCGGTTTGGCCGCCGACATGTGGCGACTTTCGACGTGGATTTTGAACGCTTCTCCGAGTCTCCCAAAGAGACCTTCGATGTCTATCTGCGACTGCCCCGCGATCTGTGGACGACGAAGCGGAGGATCCGCCTGCCGAGGATGCGCAGTGCAATGCGGACTGGGACGCGGGAATGGTACTCCACGAAGCATGGGAACCTCTCGGTCCGTCCCCTGACAACTCCGTAGGGCCGGTGACTGAGTCCAGAACATCAGCAACGTGTGATGTCCCGGACCGGATGATCACTCACGGTCGGATTCGTCCTCGGACTCGGCATTGATGCTGTCGTCGGAATGGAAGTGCTCCAGATCGGCAGCACGAGCGGAGATCAGGTTCGAGACCGCGTCGGTGAAGAGGACAGTCGACGTCCCCTTTCCCCCCTCGCCGAAGTAGTGTCGACGAAGGTCGAGCCGAGCTTCGGCCGCTGAGTCCTCAGACAGCATCTCGTGGAACATCTGCTCCAGGCTGCCGACCGTCGAACGGTCGATGATCGGAGTGGCACGGCTGATCGGTGCGTCTGCGTTGAGAGCAGCCGAGTCGTTCCGGCGATCAGTCAGCACGAGCGGCTTCTCCGGATGCAGGTAGAGGAAGTCGAGTCCGACACTGGATATATCGGTGATGAGCAGGTCGACAGTATCGAACATGGCGAGGATATCGCCCTGCATCAGCACCTGATGCTGCATGGATTCGTCCGAGATCGATTCATTGGCCGCCTCGAGGAGAGCGAAGATCTGAGTGTTCGCCTCAGTCATCGCCGGGTCGTTGGATGTCTCGACACGCGGGTGCGGTTTGTAGATCACTCGGGTATTGGGAATCTGCAGCACAGCTTCGATGATCTGCGGTCCGAACAGGTCGACCGACGTGTAGTTGTTGGACTCGTTCTCACCCTCCCAGGTGGGCGCATACATGAAGGTCCGTGCAGCAGAGGGTTCGAGTTCCAGAGGTCGCTCGATGTCGAGCTGAGGCCGTCCGATCTTGACGAGAGAGGTCTCGTCGAAATCGATGAGCGCTCTGCGGTGCCGTTCAATTGCGGCATCACCGGCGACGAACACTTTGTCATAGGACTTGGCCTGGTTTGAGACCATGCTTAGTTTGTCTGACTCGCCGTGATTGACGTGCACGTGCATCATCGGTGCGAATGCCAGCGATTGGAAGTTCGTCATCCCGTTGTTGACGTAGAGAGCCAATTTGAAGTTGTTGGCATGATAGAAGGTGTGCAAAGGGTCGAACCGACGTTTGAACACCACTGGCAGACGCGTGGTCTCAAGCGCACGAAGAAGAGCCGATCCCTTGCGCATGACCAGGACGACCCTGTGTTTCTTGTGCAGTTCCTCAAGTACCGGAATCCACTGCTCAAGCTGATAGAACTTGGAACTGCGATCACCGAAGTAGACCACCACCTCCGCCTTAACGTAGCTGCCGTCGTATTCGTCCTCGAGCCGGTTCCACCGTTCGGTGCCCCTGATCCACTTACTTGTGTTCTTCCATGCAGATGATCGCAAAGCCCACAGGGCAGTATTGCGGATCAGATTCTTCACTGTGTGCCTTTCACCGTAGAGTTCACTTGTCTTCCCGGGGGAAGGAGAAGCTCAGAGACAATGGTACGGGCAATCTCGAGGGTAGACGTTGGACGACGTTCTCTGACTGCCAGGGGTCTGTCACAGTTTGTTCGCCGCGGGCCGAGGCACGGGTTAGATTCAATCGGTAGTATCACCTCCGATGCAGAAACGTGACGACAGGCTCGACACAGCCAAAGGACTACTCATTTTCCTCGTGGTCCTAGGACACTTTCTCGAGGCAATATCCGGCTGGGACATGGGCTACAGCCGCGGAGCCCTGACGGTGATCTACTCGTTCCACATGCCGGCATTTGTCCTGCTCGCTGGTATGACAGCGAAGTCGAGCAGGCTCAGCGAACGGGTCCTCACATTTGTCGTGCTCGCTCTTACTGCTCAGCCCGTCTATTTCTACTGGTCTGTGCTTTTCGGTGCCCACCCCGATCTCGAACCAGCTGAACCGTATTGGATCACTTGGTTCCTTCTCGCTATGGTCTGGTGGATGCTTGCACTGCCGCTGGTAGAGCGATTTCCGATACCGATGCTCTGTATTTCCCTCGCTATTGGGATTTTCGGTGGAATGTTGCCGGCTCTTGACTATGAGCTGTCGATTGGGCGGGCCATGACCTTCTTCCCGTTCTTCGTCATCGGCAACCTCTACGGGGTACGCCTGCTCAACTGGGCGGCAGATCTGAATGTCCTAAAGAAACTGGCCCTGACTCTGGCGACAGCTTTGCCGATTGTCGCGTTCTCTCTTCGCGACATTGACCACAAGTGGTTCTACGGCGCTCGGGGTTTCTCGTTCATGGAAGTTCCGATCCCGTATGGGGTGGGTATCAGGGTATGCATTGTCGCTAGGGCGTGTCTCCTTTATTGACCATTCCAGGACTGGCACGGTGGAGACGTG
>NZ_JBQDYQ010000013.1:5408-63670 GCF_052105255.1 Brevibacterium sp. | reverse complement strand
TGCTGTCCTTCGGCTACTGGACGACGAACTTCGTCGAGGTCCAGCGCGCCATGGCCTCTAAGTCGATCAACGCAGCGCGCCTGACGCCGATCATCGGCGCGTTCCCGAAGATGCTTATCCCCTTCATCGTCGTCGTCCCCGGCATGATCGCCGCAGTGCTCGTGCCGCAGATGACGCAGTTCAAGGAGATCTCGGCCTCCATCGACGAGGCGACCGCGCTCGAACAGACGGGCGTGACGTACAACGATGCTCTCCTGCTGCTCATGCGCGAAGTCCTGCCCAACGGTCTCCTCGGTGTGGCGATCGCCGGCCTGCTCGCCGCGTTCATGGCCGGCATGGCCGCGAACATCTCCGCGTTCAACACCGTCTTCAGCTACGACCTGTGGCAGCAGTACGTGGTCAAGGACCGCGAGGACGACTACTACCTGAAGATCGGCCGGTGGGCGACGATCGGCGCCTGCGTCGTGGCGATCTTCACCGCTCTCATCGCAGGCAACTTCTCCAACCTCATGGACTACCTGCAGACGCTGTTCGGCTTCTTCAACGCCCCGCTGTTCGCCACGTTCATCCTCGGTATGTTCTGGAAGCGGATGTCGGCGACCGCCGGTTGGGTCGGCCTCGTCGGCGGCACGCTGTCTGCCGTGTTCGTGTTCATCCTCGCCGAAACCGGAGTCCTCGACCTGCCCGGCCAGGGTGCCGCATTCCTCGCGGCCAGCACGGCGTTCGTCGTCGACATCGTCCTGTCGGTGATCGTCACCCTGTTCACCACGCCGAAGCCGGCTGCGGAGCTGCGCGGACTCGTCTACTCGGAGACCCCGAAGTCCGACTTCGAGGACCTCGGTGAACCGAAGGCGCCGTTCTGGAAGCGCCCCGTGCCCGTCGCGGGTGTCGCCCTGGTGCTCGTCATCATCCTCAACGTGACATTCGGCTGAAGGAGCCCGTGATTCCCATGAGCAATTCTAACGAACAGACCAAGACCGCTGGCGCCTTCGACGTCCGCAACTTCATCGGAGCGCTGTTGGCGATCTTCGGCATCATCCTCACGATCGCCGGAATCGTCGGCTTCACTCCCGACGAAACCGAGCGCACCGGCGGGGTCGATGCGAACCTGTGGACCGGGATCGGTCTCATCATCGCCGCGGCCGTCTTCCTCATCTGGGCGCGGATGCGTCCGCTCCGCATCGTCGAGACACCCGACGACGCCGCAGGCGCGGCTGGCACCGACTGACACCCGCCCTCTCCTTTTGAGGTCGGAACACACCTGCGACGTCGCGGGCCTCCGCGGGTTCGTCGCCGAGGATCTTCGCACCTTCGACCATGAAGTCCGCCACCGAGTCGACGTCTGTCCAGTCCGGCTGCGGTCGGGCGAAGAGCGGGCCCATCGTGGCCTGATCATGATCCGGCAGATCGTCGTCGACGGGCCCGGGTGCTACCGGTCGGGTGCCGATGAGAGTGAGTGCCGAGAACGCATCCGGATGGTCGAGAGCCGCCGTTGACGTCGCAGTTATCCACGCCGCTCCCCCACCCCTCCGAGTCCATCCTCACCTGAGGTTCCAGCATGAACCGTGGAGGTTCTCGTGGTCAACGCCTGCCCGGACCACGACAGCCAGCGGCCCCGAAGGATCATCGCTCAGTCGAAACGGGCAGCGCCCCGACCCGCGCTGACGGCGAAGATGTCCGGCGTCCGGTAGCCGTGTTCGGCGAATGCTGCGGTGACGGCGTCGCCGACTGCGTCGACCCGGTCCGCGTGGATGAGCGCGATCGCCGAACCGCCGAAGCCGCCGCCGATCATCCGCGCCCCGATCGCCCCCGCTCCCATCGCGGCCGCCACCGCCACATCGAGTTCGACACAGGAGACCTCATAGTCGTGTGCGAGGGATTCGTGGGAGGCCACCAGCAGGTCGCCGAGGGCACGGATGCGCGCGTCATGTTCGTCGCCGGTTGATCGCTCGTTGTCCTCGAGCAGTTCGACGGTGGATCGGACTCGCGCGTTTTCGGCGATGACGTGTCGCACGCGCTTGCGCTGCTCCTCGGTCAGCTCGCTCAGGTCGACATCGTCGGCGAGTTCCCGCAGGCTGTCGACGCCGAAAATCGCGGCGGACTCCTCACAGGTCTTCCGCCGGGCGCCGTACCCGCTTTCGCTGTGCGAGTGCGAGACCTTCGAGTCGATGACGAGGAGTCGCAGCCCCTCGGCGTCGAGGTCGAAGGGAATCTGGCGAGCGCTGAGGTCACGGCAGTCGAGGAAGAGCGCATGCCCGGCCTCGGTCATGATCGACGCAGCTTGGTCGACGATTCCTGTCGGCGCACCGACGAAGTCGTTTTCGGCTCGCTGTGTCAGCAGGACTTTCTCTCGGTCGTCGAGACCGAGGCCGAACACCTCGTCGAGGGCGATGAGCACCGCGACTTCGAGTGCGTGCGATGACGACAGTCCGGCACCGACGGGCACGGTGGATTCGATATAGAGGTCGACTCCGCCGACGATCGTGCCCGTGGTCTTCGCGATCTCGTCGACGACGCCCGCGGGGTGGCTCAGCCAGCCGGGCAGGGCACCGGGCGCGAGGTCAGCGGCCGCGAACTGGCCGGACAGACGCTGGCCGGTGTCATCGCGATGGTCGGAGACGATGCGGATGCTCTCCCCGCGCCGAGGCGGCTCCACGGTTCCCGTGTCCTCTATTGCCTCGGCGCGCCGCCCGGCCACGTCCACGCCTCGCCCGTCAGCACCGTTGGCGGGTCGCCGGCCGATGGCGACGTACACGGCCCGGTCGATGGCGATGGGCAGGACGAAGCCCAAGTTGTAATCGGTGTGTTCGCCGATGACGTTCACCCGCCCGGGTGCACGGAAGGATCCGAGCGGCCGGTACCCGAACAGGGCCTCGAACTCCTCGGCGAGGTGCTCGGGGGTCGGCGCGGCCACCGTCCTCGACGTCTCGGCGTTCATCGACCGGCCTCCGCCTCGGCGAGGGAATCCGCGGGTCCGGAGAGGGGTCCCGGGGGCACCGCGCGCAGCCTGGCTGCGGTCTCCTCGGCGGAGACGTCGCCGACGAAGGCACCCATCGCTGCCTCCGAACCGGCGAGGAACTTCAGCTTGTTCTCAGCCCTCCGCGGGCTCGTGATCTCGAGGTGGAGCCATTCGGCCAGGCGGTCGGCACTGTTGACCGGTGCCTGGTGCCAGGCCGCAATATACGGTGTGGGGCTCGGGTAGAGTCCGTCGATGCGTCTCAGCACCTCCGGATAGACGCGCGCCAGGTCGTCGCGTTCGGTCTCGTCGAGCTCGTCGACGCTTCCCACCTGGCGGTGCGGAACGACGTGGACTTCGATCGGCCAGCGGGCCGCGAAGGGCACGAAGGCCGAGAAGTGATCGGTCTCAAGAATCATCCGCTCCCCCGCCTCGCGTTCGAAGGCGAGCACATCGCCGAGCAGCGGTCGCCCGGTCCGGCGCAGGTGGTCATGCGCCCGCGCCGAGGTGATCGCGGTGTGCGGGGTGACATAGGGGTAAGCATAGATCTGTCCGTGCGGATGATTCATCGTCACCCCGATCTCCTCCCCGCGGTTCTCGAACATGAAGACCTGCTCGATGCCCGGCAGGGCAGAGAGTTCGCCGGTCCTGTCGGCCCAGGCGTCGATGACGGTGCGGGCACGTGCGGTGCCGAGTCCTGCGAAGGAGCCGGTGTGCTCCGAGGAGAAGACGACGACTTCGCAGCGTCCGTACCCCGGTCCCGACAGCGCAGAGGTCACGGTATCGGCGGAAGCGGCGGCCGCCTCGGCGAAAGTGGTGTCCACCTCCTGAGGGGACGGAACATCACCGAGGCCAGGCCCGAGGGAAGGGAAGCGGTTCTCGAAGACGGCGACGTCGAAGTCCGCGGCCGGGATCTCCGTGGGACGGTCGGGCGTCGACGGGCACAGCGGACAATCGGCGGCGGCGGGCAGGTGGGTGCGGGTCTGCCGGTGCGTGGCCACGGCGACCCATTCTCCGGTGAGGACGTCGAAGCGCAGGGTGCCGCTGTCGGGTCGCGAATCGTTCGGCCGGGGGTCAGCGACAAGCGTCGGCGCAGGTGAGTCGGGGTCCCGGAAGAACAGGATCTCACGACCATCGGACAGGTTCGCCTTTTGATGCGACGCCGGCATCAGACCTCCCAAAAGTTATCATTTTCGATCATAATGCTAACATCTGCCGACTCGGTTGGGCGCGGGCGGCGTACAATAACTGCAACCGCACCTCCCGCACTCGAGCCCCTTCGGAGACCTATGGCCGCCACCATCGAACTCGCCTGTGGCGAGTCAACGGCGGTCATCTCCCCCATCGGCGCGAGCCTGGTTCGCTTCAGCGTCGGCGATCGGCCGGTCGTGGTGCCGATGAATGCCTTCGACGGGGCCGTGCTCGCGCCCTGGCCGAATCGGATCGATGCCGGCCGTTTCGACTTCGCCGGCGACAGCCACTTGCTGCCGATCACCGAGCCCGAGAGGGATACTGCTCTGCACGGCCTCGTCGCCGACGTCGAATGGTCCGCGGTCGAGCGCACCGAGTCGACGGTCAGTCTCGAATACTCGCTGGAGCCGACAGAGGGGTATCCTTTCGCGTTCGATCTGCGGGTGGATGTCGAACTCGCCGAGGCGGAGCTGCGCATGGGCGCACGTGCCCTGAACACGGGGACGGCTCCTGCGCCGTTCGGTTTCGGATTTCATCCGTGGCTCTCGGCAGGGAATGGTGAGCTCGTCGACGAGGGTCAACTCGTCATTCCCGCTGCGCAGTGGTATGAGACCGACGAGCGGCTCATTCCCACGGCAGTTCGCCCCTTCGATGACGGCACCGCGGTCCCGGCCGACCACGTCTCCGATGATTCCGCGTGCATGGTGTGCAAGGACTTCCGTGCGCTGCGCCTCATCGGCGGAACGATCCTCGATGATGCGTACGGCTTGCCTCGGCGCGGGGACGATGGGTGGTCTCGAGCACGGCTGAAGGGTGCCGATCTGCGCGAGGTCGTCGTCGGGATGGGTCCCGGTTTCCGCACCTGGCAGGCGTGCACGGG
Source organism: Brevibacterium sp. (assembly GCF_052105255.1). Lineage (NCBI taxonomy): Bacteria > Bacillati > Actinomycetota > Actinomycetes > Micrococcales > Brevibacteriaceae > Brevibacterium > Brevibacterium sp. Next base: position 58,643 of record NZ_JBQDYQ010000013.1, on the reverse strand, counting down.
CGACGGCCTGGATGAGGATCTGGCTCGTCGGGCGATTGCCATCGAGCCGATGACGTGCCCTCCGAATGCGTTCGCCGCCGGCGAGGACTTCGACGTCATCGCCCCCGGTGACGAGCTTGCCGTCGAGTGGAGCATCGCTTTGACCGGGGTCGACGACGGGATTGCCGATTCGGCTTCGTCCGTTTCCGACAATGCTCCCGCTGGCTCAGAGGACGCTTCGTCCGACCTCGCGGATGCTCCTACTGACTCCAACACCTAGCACCTCCCACCTCAGCCTGTGGCTCCGGGCCTAGTCAGCACTTCGTACTTCCTCCCAGAATTACAGTCACCCTGCCGCGAGTCAGTGAATCCTGATAGGTTGCGATGACAGGCAGATATCAGGCGAGCGCACCCAGAGTGCGTTCCATTCTCGAGAGGGACACCATGTCGACACCGCAGAACCCGAACGACCCGAACAGCAACTCGGCTGAGCAGAACCTCGACGGCCAGAACCCCGGCGCGGGAGACCAGCCTGAGAACGCCCAGCCCGACCAGCTAGGCCAGGACCATCAGACAGCGCAACAGGGTCAGAACGCACAGTTCCAGCCCGACCAGCCCACCTATCAGCAGGGCACCTACGATCCCAACGCCTATCAGGCACAGGGTCAGCAGTACCAGCAGGGCGGGTATTCGCAGCCAGGCGCGTATCAGCAGGATCCCTACCAGCAGGGCGCCTACTCGCAGGGAGCGGCACAGCAGCAGGCCTACGGCCAGCCAGCGTATGGTCAGGCTTCGCAGTCGACACCCCAGCAGGCCGGGTTCTTCAGGTCGCTGTTCGACATCCGCTTCGACAACTTCATCGCAGTCAAGTGGGCAGGCTTCATCTACATCATCGCGATCGTGGTCGCGGTCCTGTCCTACCTCGGGACCATCATCGCCGGCATCAGCACGGGAATCGCAGCAGGTACGGCCTCGGCATATATGACCGGCGGCCCGAGCTTCAGCATCTGGCCGCTGCTGATCGCCATCATCTTCGGCTGGATCATTCCGACGCTGTGGGTCATCGGCGTCCGTCTCGTGCTCGAGCTCATCGTCTCCAACATCAAGACTGCCGAACATACGAAGCGCATCGCCGATTCAATCAGCCGCTGACGCGGTGCGCCCTGTATTTCTGGCGCAGGAGCGGCTTCAATGTGCAGAAGTGGTGATCTCAATCAGTGCATATGAATCTTGAACCCGCGGATGCTGACACGGTGCATGAAAGCCCGTGAATTAGAGTGAGCCCCGCACCGAAATTCGATGCGGGGCTCAACCGTACCCCCGAGCAGATTCGAACTGCCGTTACCGCCTTGAGAGGGCGGCGTCCTAGGCCACTAGACGACGGGGGCCAGAACAACACTCCTGGACTGATCCAGACTGTGTCCGCTGGGCTACCAGGACTCGAACCTAGACTAAGTGAACCAGAATCACTCGTGCTGCCAATTACACCATAGCCCAATGTTTTTCAAGGTCATTCCCGAGGAGATTTCCCTGAGCAACGAGATATAACTCTACACAAGCACCCCGCCTCCGGACAAATCTCAGAGGGTCATTTTCAGTGTGACCTTCTTAACACATCACGCTCATCGCAATCGGTCTGCCGGCAGGCTCAACTCTCCCCTGCCGCCGGGCCCCGGCCTCAGCCGCGGGCGAGGGCGATGAGCCGGTCGAGGACTCGGTAGCCGTCGGCGCGCAGCCCGTTGTGTTCGTACTCGTTCGTCACCCACGGCTGCACTCCGGACAGGTGCTCGGCCGTGGCCAGCGAATATTCCACCGGCACGTAGGCGTCGTCGAAGTAGACTGCCGCAGCACCGCGCACCGCGGCGGCCCGCAGGGCGTCGACATCGTAGAGACTGGGCCACTGACGTGCAGCGACGAGCTCGGCCACCTCGGCGAAGGGGGCGAGTTCCGGGTCTTCGTGCAGCGACTCCGGCCCGGCGTGTTCGCCGGCCAGCAGGGTCGGGTCCTTGACCACGGCATCGGGCATCGCTCGCCTGGCCGCCCAATTCGTCACTGTGCCGTCGGCCCAGCAGGATTCGTGGATGACGGCATAGAGCGGATTGCGCCCCGAGAACGGCAGCGACGCGGCGAGGTCGTGCCGGAATGCTGCCGAATTGAAGTCGAGGTCGAGCAGATAGTGCAGCTTCTCCGGGCCATCGGAGGCACCGAGGAAGTGCCCGAGCAGACGGATCCGCTCCGGAGTCGCACGCGCACCCCCGGGCAGGGCGAGCCCGCCCCCGACGGATGCGAGCTCGACGAGACTGCGCATCTTCTCACGGTCACCGGGGAATGCCGCATAGTGCTGCTCGGACTTGCGGATCATGCCCTCCCACGTGCGTCCGTAGACGGTCGCCGGGTCGAGGCCGATCGCCGGCAGACCGCCGGTGAAGTACACCTCGTGAAGGGCATTCGAATGCGCGGAGATATAGCGCAGAGTCGTGAATCCGCCGAAGGACTGCCCCAGCAGGGACCAGGTGTCCGCGCCGAGGTGGGCGCGCAGGATCTCCGCGTCCTCGACGATCGAATCGGCGCGGAAGAACGACAGCGCCTCGGCGATCGCGGTCGTGTCCTCCCCCACTGTCTCAAGGCCGGTGATGGCCCCATCGACAGAGCCGATCGGGTTCGATCGTCCGGTTCCGCGCTGGTCGAGCATGACGACCTGGAACTCCTCGAGCGCCCGCTTCACCCAGCCGCTGGGTCCGCCGGCGATGCCCGGGCGCGGGGCTTCCACTCCGGGCCCGCCCTGCAGGTACACGAGGTAGGGTTTCCGGCTGTCCGCCTCGGTGGCGATGATCCGGGCGAACACGTCCACCGTGTCCGGCAGGTTCACCGTCGCCGAGGCGGCTGACGCGGCGTTCTCCCCCGCCGAGGCGGCGTCCCCGGCCCGTCCGAAATGGTCGAAGGGCACGGTGACCGTCACGTCACGGAAGTGCAGTCCCCCACGCGTCCAGTTCTTCTGCTCGACCATGGTCACAGCTGCGCCGCGAGTGCCTTGAGGCGGGTCAGCGAGGAGTCCTTGCCGAGGATCTCCATCGACTCGAACAGCGGCGGGGAGACCTTGCGTCCGGACACGGCCACCCGCAGCGGGCCGTAGGCCAGGCGCGGTTTGATCTCCATCTCGTCGACGAGCTTGGCTGAGAGCACCTCTTCGAGCTTGGACGTCGTCCACTCGTCGAGGCCGTCGAGGACCTCGATGGAGGCGGCGAGCACCTCGGGGGCGGAGTCCTTGAGCGTCTTCAGCCCGTCTTCGGCCATGGTCAGGTCGTCGTCGGAGGTGAAGAGGAACGCGAGCAGATCGGGAGCTTCGCCGAGCAGCTTCATGCGGGTCTGCACGAGCGGTGCCGCTTGGTCGAGGACCTGCAGCTGAGCATCCGTCGGGGACTCCGGGAGCACCTCGGCTGCCTGGAGGTAGGGCACCAGACGGTCACGGAAGTCACCCGGCTCGAGGAGGCGGATGTGGTCGGCGTTGATGGCGGTGGCCTTCTTCACGTCGAAGCGGGCCGGGTTGGGCAGGACATCGTGGATGTCGAAGGCCTCGGTGAATTCCTTGACGCTGAACACGTCGCGGTCGGGTCCGATGGACCAGCCGAGCAGCGCGAGGTAGTTGATGAGCCCCTCGGGGATGAATCCGTTTTCGCGGTGGAGGAACAGGTTCGATTCGGGATCGCGCTTCGACAGCTTCTTATTGCCTTCGCCCATGACGTAGGGCAGGTGGCCGAATTCGGGGGTCGCCTCGGCGATGCCGATGGCCTTGAGGTGTTCGTAGAGAGCGATCTGGCGCGGGGTCGAGGACAGGAGGTCCTCGCCGCGGAGCACATGGGTGATGCCCATGAGCGCGTCGTCGACGGGGTTGACCAGGGTGTACAGGGGCTGGCCGTTCGCGCGGACGACGACGAAGTCGGGAACGGTGCCGGCCTTGAAGGTGATGTCGCCGCGGACGAGGTCGGTGAAGGTGATGTCCTCATCGGGCATGCGCACGCGCCACACGGGTTCGCGGCCCTCGGCGCGGAAGGCGGCCTTCTGCTCGTCGGTGAGGTCGCGGTCGTATCCGTCATAGCCGAGTTTCGGGTCACGGCCTGCCGCCTTGTGACGGGCTTCGACTTCCTCGTTGGTCGAGTAGGACTCATAGATGTGGCCGCCGGCCTTGAGCTTCTCGATGACCTCGGCGTAGATCTCGCCGCGCTGCGACTGGCGGTAGGGTCCGTTGACGCCGCCGACCTCGATGCCTTCGTCCCAATCCAGGCCCAGCCATTTGAGGGCCTCGACGACCTGTCCGAAGCTCTCTTCGGAGTCACGTGCTGCGTCGGTGTCTTCGATGCGGAAGACGAACTTGCCGCCGGTGTGCTTGGCGTAGGCCCAATTGAACAGGGCTGTGCGGACCATGCCGACGTGCGGGGTGCCGGTGGGTGATGGGCAGAAACGAACTGTGACGCTCACGATTGTCCTTTGCGTGATCTTCTCGGGTGTGAGTCTGTGGTGTGCGCGGTGCTTACGCGTCCATGACGGGGTTCGACAGGACGCCGAGCCCGTCGATGGCGATGTCGACGCGGTTGCCTGACACGATCTGGCCGACGCCGGCCGGGGTGCCGGTGAGGATGACATCGCCGGGCAGAAGGGTGATCGTCTCGGACAGGTGCTCGATGAGGGTCGGGATGTCGAAGATGAAGTCGGCGGTGGTCCCGTCCTGCTTGATGTCTCCGTCGACCCAGGAGCGGATGTTCAGGTCGTCGACGTCGAGTTCGGTTTCGATCCACGGGCCCAGCGGGCAGGAGGTGTCGAAGCCCTTCGCCCGCGTCCACTGCTTGTCGGCCTTCTGGATGTCGCGCAGGGTGACATCGTTTCCGGCGGTATAGCCGAGGACGTGGTCGTTGGCGTTCTCGGCCTTCACACCTTTGGCCACCCGGCCGATGATGACGGCGAGCTCGGCCTCATAGCTCACGTATTCGCTGATGGCGGGCAGGCGGATGGGGTCGCCGGGGCCGATGACCGCGGTGTTCGGCTTGAAGAAGGTCAGGGGGGACACCGGCACCTCATTGCCGAGCTCGGCGGCGTGGTCGGCGAAGTTGCGGCCGACGCCGATGACCTTCGACCGCGGCAGGATGGGGCTGACCAGACGCACATCGTCGATCTTCAGCCTCTCCCCTGTCGATTGGGCCGGAGAGAAGAATGGGTCGGAGTCGAGAACGGCGAGTTCGAGACCCGACGTGTCCCAGCTGCCGTCGATGATCGGCGGGACTTCACCTTCGACGACTCCGTATTTGGGCTCGTCCTGATGGACAAATCTGGCGATACGCATGTGCCCCAGTCTAGTCAGTGCCTGGTGCCTTCCGCGCGTCGGTGCACCTCGAACCGTGATCGGGTCCCGGCAGATCCTCAGGCGGCGTCCCATGTGCGGGCCTGACCGCACTGCTGAGAGACTGGTGTCATGCCCGATCCGCACGACCCGCACACCTTCGATCTTGCCCGCGTCGGGGCCGGATTGCCCGCCGCCGCGCTCATCGAAGAGCTGAGCCTCGTCGAGGCGGCCCCCTTCCCGCGAGTGGTCGTGGAGGCTCCTCCCGGAACCGGTAAGACGACCGTGGTGCCGCCGATGATCGCCGAGCACGTGGCCTGGTTCTCCGAAGGTTCGGCTGGTGCCGAACTCCCGGGCCGCATCATCGTCACCCAACCGCGGCGGATGGCTGCCCGCGCCGCGGCCAGGCGGCTCGCATCGTTGACGGGGACCCGCCTCGGCGAGGTGGTGGGTTTCACCGTCCGCCGTGAGTCGCGGACAACAACCGCGACGCGCATCGAATTCGTCACCACGGGTGTGCTCCTGTCACGGCTGCTGCGCGATCCGGAACTGACCGGCGTCGCGGCAGTGATCCTCGATGAGGTGCATGAGCGGCAGTTGGATACGGATCTCGCGTTCGCGATGTGCCGGGAGTTGGCAGATCTGCGTGAGGACCTCGCTGTGGTCATCATGTCTGCGACCTTGGATGCGCGACTGTGGGCTGCGCGCCTCGGGGACGGGCCGCAGGCACCGGCGACTCTGCTGTCGGTGGCCGCCGAGACTCATCCCTTGGAGATCCGGTGGGCACCGGCGAAGGAACGGCCACTCGATGCGCGAGGCGTGACCTGGGATTTCCTTGATCATCTGGCGGCTACGACGGTGCGCGCGGTCGAGGAGAACGCCACCGGGGACGTACTCGCCTTCGCTCCCGGTGCACGTGAGGTCGACGAGGTGGCCTCCCGGGTGCGACGTCGAGTGGAGTCAGGCGGCCGGTCGGGTGCCGGTCTCGGTTCGGATTCTGCTGCGATCGAGGTGCACACTCTCACGGGCCGAACGCCTGCGAAGGAGCAGGATGCGATCCTGCGCCCGATCGATCCGGGCTCGGCCGGCGTGGGGCGGAACCGGCGGGTCATCGTCTCGACGTCGGTGGCCGAATCGGCGCTGACGATCCACGGAGTGCGCATCGTCGTCGATTCCGGGCTCTCCCGGGGGCCGCGCTTGGATACACGGCGGCGCATGTCGGGGCTGGTGACGATGCGCGAGTCGAAGGCTTCGGGCACGCAGCGTTCCGGCCGTGCCGCTCGGCAGGGACCGGGTGTTGCGTATCGCTGCATGTCAGAGTCCGATTGGGCGAGTCTGCCCGAGCACACTCCACCCGAAATCGCGACCTCCGATCTCACCTCCGCCGTGCTCGCGCTCGCCGTGTGGGGCGGCGACGAGGACCTGCTGCCCGAGCCGCTGCCGGCCGGACCGAAGCGGCAGGCGATCGACAACCTGGTCGCGTTGGGAGCCGTGGAGGCAGATCACGTCACGCAGACGGGGCGGGCGATCGCGGCGATTCCCGCCTCGGTGTGGTCAGCACGTGGTCTCCTCGACGGGGCAGCGCTGCTCGATCCTGCTCGTGCGGCCGAGGCGATCGCCGTCATCGAGTCCGATCAGCGGGCTCCCGGCGCCGATCTCTCCGCGCTGCTGCGGCACCTGCGACGCAGCAAGGACACCCGCTTCGCTCAGGACCGCAGACGGTTCGCGTCGATCGCCCGCGAGTTCGCCTCGAGCGGCGATGGCGGCGACACGGGAGACGACGGCAGGGCCGGTGGAATCGCCGACCGAGGCGAGCTCACCCGCGTTTCCGGCACATCCCTGACACCCGAGGACCTCGGACTCGTCACGGCGCTGTCGTATCCCCTGCAGATCGCACGGCTGCGCAGCGCCTCCGATTCCGAATACCTGCTCGCCTCAGGCACGGCGGCGAGCCTGCCCCGAGACTCCTCACTGCAGGGCAGCCCATGGTTGGCCATCGCCGAGGTGGGCCTGGCCGGATCGCGTGCGATCATCCGATCTGCCGTGTCCATCGACGTCGACACCGCGGAACTCGCCGGAGCCGGACTGCTGCACACGGTGGAGACCGCAACATTCGAGTCCGGGAGAGTCCGCGCGGTTCGGCGCAGCCGCCTCGGCGGGATCGAACTGACGTCCACCCCGATCCAGGCCGGCCCCGAACTCGCCCGCCGTGCCATCGCCGCATCGGTGCGTGAACGAGGTGCCCGCGAGGTTCTGCGTCCCTCCGAGGCTTTCGAGTCGCTGCGCGCCCGGCTCGGACTGCTCCGCGCGATCTACGGGGGCCCATGGCCGGAGGTGACGTGGGAGCACCTGTCCGCCACGCTCGATCAGTGGTGTCCTGATGCACCCGACCGCATCGCGAAGGGCTCCGATCCTGCCCGCGTGGACCTCGTCTCCGCCCTGCGCGGCCTGCTGCCGTGGCCCGAGGCTGTCCGGCTCGACGAGCTTGTGCCGACCCATATCGAGGTGCCCAGTGGGTCACACGTCCGCCTCGAGTACTCAGACCCTGATCTCATCGAGCCGCGGGCCGCGACCGGAGCGGACGACGAATCCCGAGCGGACGATGAGTCTGCGGCCGCATCCCAGCGCACTGAGATCCCGAGCCCGATCCTCGCGGTCAAACTCCAGGAGTGCTTCGGCTGGACCGACGTGCCGCGCATCTGCGACGGACGGGTTCCGGTCACCATGCATCTGCTTTCCCCGGCGCGCAGGCCCCTGGCCGTGACGACCGATCTCGCATCGTTCTGGGCGAACGCGTATGCCCATGTCAGAGCCGAGAACCGGGGTCGTTACCCGAAGCACCCGTGGCCGGAGGATCCACTGAACGCGCCGGCCGCGAGAGGCACGAAGCGCTCGGGCCGCTGAGCTGGAGCCCGATTCGGCCGTCTGGGACAATGGTGCGGTGACCTCCGCACTCTCGACCACGACTCCCGCCCCATCCACGGCGGCGACCGAGCGCACCGACGCGTCGTCGGGCCGCCTCGGTGCTGGCGTCGTCCCTGCCACAGTGTGGGTGTGGCGGGAATTGCGGGACAGTCACGAAACGGCGATCGCGCGGCGCACCGACGCACATATCGAACGGCGGATGCGACAGGAGACCCACCCGGTCGAGGACTTCCTCTTCACCTACTACCCGTTCAAGGTCGGGCAGCTGAAGAAGTGGCATCCCGGACCGGGGGTGCGCGTCGCGCTTGAGACGGCCGAAGATCGTCGGTATTTCGACCGTCGGTGGTATCGCATCGACGATGCGCAGAATTTCGCCGAGGTGGACCTCGAGTCCTGGCGCACCGACCGTGGGGACGGGGCGAAGTTCATCGCCTCCCTGCTGGCGTCGACATTGGGTCGGGAAGCGAACTTCGGGTGCTTCGGCATCCACGAATGGGCGATGGTCTACGGTCTCACCGACGAGCAGCGTCGCCATCAGCAGGTGCCGCTGCGGCTGAGCCACGCCGAGACCGATGCGGTGGTCGAAGGCCACCGCATCCAGTGTTCGCATCATGATGCGTTCCGTTTCTTCACCGCACCCGCCCGGCCGCTCAACACCTTGCAGCCGGACCGCGAGGGCATGATCGCCAACGAGCAGCCAGGGTGTCTGCACGCTGGGATGGATCTGTACAAATGGGCGATGAAGATCTCGCCGATCGCTGATTCGGACCTCGTCGTCGACTGCTTCGATCTCGCCCTCGATATCCGCACTCTGGACATGGAGGCCTCCCCCTATGACCTGCGCGGATGGGGCTACGGGGTCGTCGCGATCGAGACCGCCGCGGGCAAGGCCGAGTACATGGAGCGGCAACGCGCGTTTTCGGTCCGGGCGCAGGCGCTGCGGGCTCGGCTGCTCGATGCTTTGGCGGTCGCGGGAGTTCATCCACGCTGAGGTGTCGGCGGCACCCTATCATTTTGGCCGCCACAGAGCGGACACACTCGGTTCCCGCCGGGCACGCGCCCTATGATCGACGGTATGCGTGCCATCGTCTTCGATCAGTTCTCCGTCCGCCCCCAGCTTCAGGAGTTTCCCGCCCCCACGGCACCCGATGCCGGCGTCGTCATCGACGTCGAAGCCACCGGGGTGTGCCGCAGCGACCATCACGCTTGGGCCGGCCACGATGCGACGATCACCCTGCCCCACGTACCCGGGCATGAGCTGGTCGGTCGGGTCGCCTCGGTGGGTGGTGACGTGCGGGAATTCCATGTCGGCCAGCGAGTGACCGTTCCTTTTGTGTGCGGGTGCGGGAGCTGCCGGTGGTGCGTTTCCGGCAATGCGCAGGTGTGCCCCGATCAGACGCAGCCGGGATTCACGCATTTCGGGTCATGGGCGGATCAGGTCGTCATCCACAATGCCGATGCCAACCTCGTGGCCGTGCCCGAGGACCTGCCAGCCCCAGCCGTCGTCGGGCTCGGGTGTCGATTCGCCACGGCCTTCCATGGTCTGCGCGTGCGAGCTCGCCTTGCCGCGGACGAGACTGTCGCCGTCTTCGGCTGCGGCGGGGTGGGACTGTCGACGATCATGATCGCACGGGCTCTCGACGCGAAGGTGGTCGCCATCGACGTCAGCGATGCGGCCTTGGAATCCGCCCGTGAGTTCGGCGCCGCGCGGACCATCAACGCTCGCGATCTCAGTCCCGAGGAGCTGAGCGCCGAGGTGGTCGCGCAGTTCGCGTCGACCGATCCTGACGGGGTGGCCGTGACCGTCGATGCGCTGGGCCGGGAGGACACGATCCGGGCGGCGATCAGAGCTCTGGCGCCCTTGGGCCGGCACGTGCAGATCGGTCTGCTGCCCGACCAACCGATCGTCGATGTGCCGCGCGTGATCGCTCTCGAGCTCAGCGTGCTCGGCTCGCACGGAATGGCTGCGGCCGAGTACCCAGAGCTCGTGGACCTCGTCGTTCAGGGACGATTGCGACCGCAGGACCTCGTCAGCACTGTCATCGGCCTCGACGAGGCGCCCGCGGCGATGGAGGCGATGGGGTCACCCTCCGCCTCGGCGGGGATGACGGTCATCGACCTGGGCAGGTAAGTCGGCCGGTGGGTCGGCGGCGATCACGGCAATGCCTCACTGCGCGTCGAGCGACTCCCGCATGCTCGCGGCCAGGGATCCGATGAGCTCCTGATTCCCGCGGATGCCGGGTTCGAACGGCAGCCGCAGGCGGTCCTTGTCCTTGTCCCGGTAGCGCGGAATGACGTGCATATGGAAGTGGAAGACCGTCTGCCACGCATCGTCACCGCAGCAGTTGAGGAGATTGACGCCATCGGCTCCCCACGCGTCGAACGCGTGCTTGGCGATGCGCTGGGATTCGAGCGCCACCGCAGACAGATCCTCGGCCGGGATGTCCCTCAGGTCCGTGCTGTGACGTTTCGGCACGACGAGCAGATGCCCGTGAGACCCGGGTTGGATGTCCATGAACGCGAAGGTCGATTCGGTCTCGGCGATCGGCGCACTCGGTGCTTCACCTGCGACGATCTGGCAGAAGATGCAGTCGCTGCTCATGAGTTCCGATTCCTCCCCTGCTGTCAGTCGATTGTCCTGTCGGTGCTGGGTCGAGTCCCTCAGATCGTGCTGGCACGCCCTCAGACCATGGTGGCGAGGACGACGTTCGTGTCCTGACCGTCCCAGCGGCCCAGCAGCAGACCGGCGTCGGACTTCTCCGCCGGCGAATCGGGCGACAGGCGGTAGAGGATCTCGACGTCGCCGGCGCCCGGCAGCGGTCCCGTCCCGAAGGCGTGGGCCACCTCGGTGATCTCTTCTCCCCGGTTTCCCTCCTCGTCGACGCGGTACTGCTTCGCCGCGGGCGATGCGGTGGCGATGGTGTGGTCGAGGCGCTGCCGGAACAGCGGGTCGCCCATGCCGGCGTACACCCACCGCTTGCCGAGCACCGAATGCTCCATGTTCGCCACGAATGCTTCGTCGGCGCCCTCGAGCGGAGCCCCGCGGTAGGTCAGCGGCACCTGCAGCAGCTGGTCGCCGCTCTTCACGATGTGCACCTCGATGCCCACCTCGCCGGCGGGGTCGTCGAAGCGATACGCGGTGACGGCCTCGAGCGGATTCGCCGCGAGGTCGAGCTCGGCGACCCAGTCCTGCTTGGCCACCCAGTCGGTGACGACGTCGAGTTTGCCGGGATTGAGCTGAGCTGCGTAGATATCTGCCATGAGGGTACCTCCTGAAATCTGTTTGACGTCGGCGTCAGGTGTGGCTGATGGTGGCAAGGCTCAGGCCTTGCGGGTGCCGGGGATCCATTCTCCGTCCACGACCTCGTAGTCGGCGAAGACCGCCGGAGCCTCCTCGCGCATGACCTCACCGATCTTGTTGAAGATCAGGCGGATCTCCTCTTCGGCGCCCTTCGCAGTGCGCATCTCGACGACATGGCGCAGAGAGCGCAGGTTCGCGGTGTAGACGATGCCGGTGGCCAGCCCCTCGGGGGCGAAGCGGCGCATGAACGAGGTCATGTGCTTCTTGTGCGAGAACTTCGTGCCCTCCTCGTCGAGCTCGAAGTGCTCGGCCATCCACTTCTGGTGCTCCTCGAGGGTGTCGAGGACCTGGAGGCTGCGTTCCATGAGTTCGGGATCTTCGCGGGCCCACTCGGGGAACCAGAACGGGATGTCGGTGAGGCGGACGTAACGCAGCGATTCCTGCGAGAACGCCGACCCCGCGCGGTGGCGGATGAGCTCGTGGGTGAGCACGCGTGAGACGTTGTGGAGGACGAAGGTGAAGTTCGCGTGTTCGAGCACGGATCCGTGCTGGGACTTCACGACATTGCCGAGGTACTGCGCGGAATCGGTGCGCACCCGCGAGACGTTCGGGTTGAGTCCCGGCTCCCATGAGCGATAGCACATGCGTCCGGAGAACTCGAGGAGATCCTCGGCGTCGGGAGATTCCGCGTCCTCGACCCGGTCCGCCCAGGAGGTTCCGCCCACCTCGTCGAGGTAACTCCTCATCGCTTCCCAATCGATATTGGGTTTGGCGAGCAGTTCAACGGACGGTTCGACCTGGCGCATGGCTCTCCTTGTGCAGGGGACGTGATTGATTCCCAATCCTACAGACCGCCGCCGCCCGGATGGTCACCCGTCCGTCCTGAAACTCTTCTCGATTCGTCAGTCAGCGGTGGCAGCCGGAAAGCCCTCGCCGTTCATTCCCCGGCGGCCCGCGGCCGTGCGTGGTCGGTCATGGTTTCCGGAAGGAGGCTTCCCGGCCGGGTTCGCCGTGGCGATGCGGGCAGGCGCTCCCCTGCAGAAATCCGAGCCCATCGTCCAACGGTGACAGCGGACCGAACGAGTCCGTCGAGGATGCCTCGAACCAGCAGTTCGCTCCGGCGCTGATGCCGGCGAGGATCGTGCCGTCGGCAGCCGCTTCTCTCATCCGTTGGTCGACGCCGTGCCTCCGCCACAGGCTGAGCAGGTTCGCCGTCGAGCCACCGCCGACGTAGATGAGGTCCATGTCGAGCACCATCACCGGATCGTGGTAGTCCCACGGAGCCTGCCCGAACAGGGAGAGGACATGGGTTCGTGCCCGCGCCTCGAATGCCGCTTCGAACCGCTCGATGTAGTCGCGGCTGTCACCGGATGCCGTCGGGACGAAGCAGACATGCGGGAGGTCAGATGCGGTGCTTCGCCGACTCGCCATCAGCAGAAGTTCGTCATCAATGCCCGATTCACCGGTCTCGGACATCGAGAACCCACCGCCGCCGAGAGCGACGATCGTGCCGCGGAACTGCTCGACCGCCTCGGCGATCGGGCCGGGGCCCGCCGTCACGGCACTCGGTGCGTCCACTTCTCAGTCCCGAACTTCTCATCGACGAGTTCCTGAGCCCGCTTGAGCTCCTCCTCGGTGTAGGTGCCGTAAGTGGCCCCGTACCGGTTGGCGAAGGTGTCCGCCATGACATCGATGATGTCCTTGCGTGCCTCACCGGTCTGACTCCGCAGCGGATCGACGCGTTTCTTCGCACTCGCCACTCCCTTGTCGGAGATCTTCGCTTCGCCGATGCGCAGCACCTCGACCATCTTGTCCGCGTCGATGTCGTAGCTCATCGTCGCGTGGTGGAGCAGTGTGCCGTCGCGATTGCGCTTCTGTGCGGCACCGCCGATCTTGCCTCCGGTCGAGGAGATGTCATTGATCGGTTTGTAGAACGCCTCCACGCCCAGAGTCTTGAGAGCCGCGAGCACCCACTGGTCGAGGAACACATACGACTCCTCATAGTCGAGGCCGGCGACGAGAGCAGGCGGGACGAACATCGAATAGGTGATGCAGTTGCCGCCCTCCATGAACATCGCACCTCCGCCTGAGATGCGACGCACGACCTGAACGTCGTACTTCTCCACACCTTCGGGCCGCAGTTCGTTGACGTAGGACTGGAAGGCCCCGATGACGGTGGCCGTGTCCTCCCATTCCCAGAACCGCAGGGTCGGCTGTCTGCGACCTGCTGCGACTTCCTCGAGCAGGACCTGATCGAGTGCCACATTGAGCTGAGTGGGCAGCACCTCGCCGCGAATGACCTGCCAGTCGAAGTCAGTGAAGTTCGCCGCCGAACCCAGAGCCCGTCGCACGACGGTGGCGATATCGGCAGTGGAGAAGCCGTGCATCGCCAGATCCGTTCCGTAGCCGGCCAGAGCCTCGTCGAGGCGGCCGCGCAGTGCCGCATTATCGGCAGTGACGCTGGCGCCGACGAGGGCCGGCGCCAGGTCGAAATAGGCTTCCTCGGGTTCGAGGAAGAAGTCACCGGAGATCTTCACCTCGGTGATGGTCCTACCATCGGTGGTGACATCGGCGACGACGAGTTTGCCGCCGATGACCTTGTACTCGCCGTGGAAGTGCTGCGTCTCGTTCGTCATATCTGCCAACCTACTCCCCTGTCAGTGCGTTCCACATGAACCGGTAGCTCAGCGCCCGGGTGAACGCGGTCTGCTCATTGTCCGACGCGGCGGAATGTCCGCCTTCGGTGTCTTCGAAGAACCACACGTTCTCGATTCCCTGAGCCTGCATCCGGGCGGCCATCTTCCGTGCCTGCACCGGTCCCACCCGATCGTCCGACGTGGCTGTCCAGAACAGCACCGGCGGATAGTCCTGTCCGCCCTCGAGGAGGTGGTAGGGCGAGAATTCCCGGATGAACGCCCAGTCTTCGGCCACATCCGGGTCTCCGTACTCGGCCTTCCACGAATAGCCGGCGCTGAGCTTCGTGTACCGGGCCATGTCGAGCAACGGAACTCCGCATGAGACTGCTCCGAAGAGCTCGGGATACTGGGTGAGCATATTCCCGACCAACAATCCGCCGTTCGAACCGCCGGCACAGGCGAGCCTCTTCGGGCTCGTCACTCCGCGGGCGATGAGATCACGGGCCACGGCCGAATGGTCTTCATAGCAGCGCATGCGGTTCTCTCGCATCGCGGCGGTGTGCCACTCAGGCCCGTATTCGCCTCCGCCGCGGATGTTGGCGAGGACATAGACGCCTCGGCGGCCTGTCGGGATGACATTTCCGGTGGTGCTGCGGCTGAGCCAGCCGATGCCGACGACGGGTGAGTATCCGGGTGTGCGGCTGACTTCGAATCCGCCGTAGCCGTCGAGCAGTGTGGGATTGTCGCCATCGAGCACGAGGTCGTCGGATCCGACCTGGAAGTACGGGATCGTCGTTCCGTCGGCGCTGGTGGCAAAGTGCTGCTCGACGCTGAGCCCTTCGGCATCGAACATCGCCGGCGCCGATTTGATCACCTCGGCGGTGGACTTCTCGGAGTTCGTTCTCGCAGCTTCGTCCAAGGGACCCAAGGTGCCGTACGACAGCGTCGAGGGCGTGAGGAAGCCGGTGCTGATCATCCAGAAGTCGTTGGCGGTGGCCGGATCGTATTTGTCGACCGCGCCGAGTCCGACCATATGGTTGGCCGGCACCCCGGGCAGGGTGGACTCGACGAAGTCGTTGTTCAGGTCGAGGACCGTGAGTTTCGACTGCACGTCGGCGAGCAGCTCGAGCACGAGGTAGTCGCGGGTGAAGGTGAAGGACTGCAGGGAGGTGTGGGCGTCGGGGGTGAAGATCACGCGGGGAGTGATCTCGCCTGCCTTGACTGCATCGATATCGGCGATGGCGAGGCCGCCGGCGGCCACCTCGGTGGTGGACTTCCACGTCGATTGCGGACGGAAGAGCACGAGGTCGCGCTCGAAGCCGACTTCGACGTCGGTGGGGACGTCGACCCTGTTGAGCGCGTCGGCCCATACCGTCGGTTCGACCGACAGTGAACCGTCTGCGCTCGTGATGTCGGCGAGGTCGACGAAGCTCATCGTCGAGTTGAAGAAATCGATGGCGTCAATGATGACGGCGCGGTCGGTGGCCTCGGTGTCGGGACGGATGTCGCTGCCGACGAAAATCGCCACGTGGTCGCGTGGCACTTCAGCGACGATCGGAGCGTCGTCGACGCTCTGACCTCGGCGGAGCGCTCGGGCTTGGCGTGGGTAGGACGAGGTCGTCAGTGAGTCGGCGTCGGTTTCGGTGGCGACGAGCACGGTGTCGTCGTCGAGCCAGGCCAACCGTGTTTTGGCGGCGGGGATGTCGAAGCCGCCGTCGACGAAGACGCGGTCATCGAGGTCGAACTCGCGGACTCGGTGTGAGTCACCCCCGTCCGGGGACAGGAGAACGAGTGCGCGGCGGTTGTCGCTGCGGCGCACCATCGCTCCTGACCAGACCCAGGCGGTGTCTTCCTCTGCGGCCAGTTCGTCGAGGTCGAGAAGCACTTCCCAGTCGGGGGCGGCCGTGCGGTAGCTCTCCCATGTGGTGCGTCGCCACAGGCCCTTCGGGTTCGTCTTGTCCCGCCAGAAGTTATAGAAGTGGTTCCCTCGTTTGGTGACCATCGGGATGCGGTCGTCGGAGTCCAGCGCGGTGCGCAGTTCATCGGAGATGTCGTCGAAGAGGCCGTCGTGGAATCGCTCGAGGGTCTTAGCGTTCTGGTCCTTCACCCAGGCGATCTGCTGCTCGCCGTCGATGTCTTCGAGCCAGAGGTTTTCGTCGTCGGGCAGTTCGGCACTCGTCGTCGGGGCCGCTGTCGGTGAGTCTTCTTCGCGCATGGTCCTATCCTAGTGACCGTCGCTGACACAGCCACGTGGTGCCGCTGACGAGGAATTCTTCTCACGTGCAGTTCTCACCGCGGTCTGCGTCTGTGTTCGAGGATTGCGGCGCGGAGAAGTTCTTCGGTTGGGCTGATCGGCCGTTCGTCGGCATCGACGATGTCGATCCCGACACTCGACCCACCGATATCGATGGTTGCCGGCTGCGAGGTCCGGCGAATGTATCGCCATGGGATCATCACCGAAAATTCGGAATCGGCACTCGGCGGCGCGGCACGGTCGCTGCCGCCCAGCGCTCCGGCACGGCCGCTGTCGCTCGGCGGCGCGGCACGAGCCCCGTCAACCGGTGTCGCCGTCCTCTCTGCCGCTGCTTCCCCGGTATCTCGTCCCGGTTCGGAACCATGTTGTCGGTCGGGAAGTTGCTGCCGTTGCCGACCATGCTGCTGATCAGCAGGATCCTGTTCGTCGGGGCCATGCCTCGCACCACGACTGTCGTCCTGACCAAAGGCGCAGCCGGGATCGGGACCGCTGAGCGGTTTGGTTCGGATCCTGTAATGGTGGCCGGTCGGTGTGATGACCTCGAGGGCCTCGGCTGTCGCCTTGTGGCGCCACCCGCTGAGTTCCTTGAGATAGTTGCAGGCGGCGCACAGTCCAGAAGAGTTGTCCCAGTCTGTTTCCCCACCGGCCGAGGCCGCGTCGACATGATCGGCGTGCTGGATGGGTGCCTCGCACCAGGGCGAACGGCAGACGTCGTCGCGGAAGACGACCATGCGTCGAAGCAGTCCGGAGAATTCCCTGCGGCGGGAGTCCATCCGCACGAGCTGACCGTCTTCCGGCCGCGTGTACAGCCTGCGGATGAAGGTGGCGGCCTCGTTCTCAGCAACGACGTTCCTGGCGGCTTGGGCCGGGATCGGGCCGACCCCGGGGAACCATGCCGATTCTTCTCCGGGCCCGAACAGGCTGCTGTCCTGCATGATGAGGTGGACTTCGGTGGGCACGGCCACAGCGGCAGCCTGCCCGGTCAGTCGCTCGACCAAGAGATCTGCAGCGATCTGATTCTGACCACGGCCGCCGGCTTTGCCGGTGGCGATAACGGTCTGAGCCGACTTCTTGAGATTGGCGAATGCGGCAACGGCCTGCGGCATCGGCAGCAGAGCGGTCAGATAGGCCATGTTTCCCGGTGCCGGGCGCACGCTGACCGAGCGCTCTTCGACACAGCGTTCGAGGTGGTCGAGCGCTGCCTGCTGGTCGAGCTTCTGTGCCAGGGCCCGCACCTCGTTGCCCAGTCGTCTGACTCCCACCTCGGCCAGGCGTTCGGCCATCCGCTCGTCGAGCTCGTGCTTCTTCTCCCGCGGCAGCCAGTCGGATTCCTTGGCGACAGTGCGTGCCTTCTCCTCCGAGATGTCTCCGCCCTTCATCGCCGAGTAGACATTGGGCAGGTCCAGGAGCAGGGTCCGTGAGAATTTGAGCAGCGCGTTGCCGCGGTGTCGGGAGACCTTTCTGGCCAGGCCGATCTCCGCGCCGACCCCGAGTCCCTGCTTCTTGCTCGGGACACCGTCTTCGGCCTCCCGATTCTTTCGGTGCATATCGAACGTCAGGGTTTCGCGGGCCTGTGCGGCGGCGCATGCGGAGGTCAGTTCCTCAAGAGCCGTGATGCGATCGATCGCTTCTTCCTCGGTCGCGGCAGGAGGCATTTCGGACAGGCTGTCGCGCCACCGAAGGATCTCGGTGAGTGCGTCTGGAACCTGCTTTGCCTCCATGTCCAGAACACTACCTGTCGGCACTGACACGACATTTCCCGAACGTATCTGCCCTGGTCAGACCACTAGTCAGCTCAATTCTTCACCGGTCGTCTCTCGTGCCATGAAGCTCATCAGAACCACGGCGACGACGACTAGAGCTCCGGTGAGGACGAACGTCAGGGTCAGGCCGAGCACCGGCCACATGAACGCGCCGAACACGATCGGGGCGATTCCCGTGGCCAGACGCGACGCCGCAGAAGCCCAACCGAAACCAGAACCGCGCAGTCGGGTCGGGTAGAGCTCGGAGACATAGGTGTACAGGGTCGGGATCGCGATCTGGATGACGAAGCCGAAGCCGATGATGGCCGCTTTCGCCGTCCAGGTGAGTTCGGCACCGGAAGCTTCGATGAATACGGCAGATCCGATCAGGAGGATCGCGGCCACGATCGCCGAGACTCCGAGCACCCATTTGCGACCGAATCGTTCGACGATGAGCGCGCAGACGATCACGCCGAGGATGCCGACCGCGGTCATCGACCCGGTGACGAGGAACGCCGCCTGATCGGCCAGCCCCTGCTTCTTCAGGATTCCGGGCAGCCATGTCAGTGCCGCGTAGTAGACAAGGAGGACGGAGACGAAGAGCGACCAGGCGACGAGGGTCGTCTTGGCTGAGTGCTGCCACAGCTGCACGAGCTGACCGCTGGCCGCTCGCAGCTGCCCGCTGACTCTGGGCCCCGCGTCCGAGGTCGGCGTCGTCTGCGACGCGGCGGGGCTCGCCGTGCTCCGATCCGCGTCGGGCTCAGCCGTTGCCGGGGCTGCGTCGTCACCGGCCGCCGGCGTTGCGGCAGCCTCGCCGACCGGTTCATGGGTCCACTCGGTGACGTCGGCGCCGGTGCGCTCGACCAGTCGTCTGATGATCGCGTCGGCTTCGGCGTACCGGCCGACCGAGGCGAGATAGAGAGGTGATTCAGGAATCCCGAAACGCACGGCGACGGTGAGCAGGGCGGGAACGATCATGACGAGCATAATCAGCCGCCAGTCCCCGAAACCGAGCAGATAGGCGGAGACGAACGCACAGAGAGAGGCGCCGATCGGCCACCAACCGTCCATGGCGGTGAGCACGCGTCCGCGATGTCGGCTGGGCGTGAACTCCCCGACCAAGGCGTAGTCGACTGGGATGCATCCGCCCAGACCGAATCCCGCGAGGAAGCGGAAGAGGATGAACCAACCATATGCGGGGGCGAATGCTCCGGCGACCGTGAAGATCGAGAAGACGAGCAGAGTGAGAGTGAACGCCTTCTTCCGCCCGATGACATCGGCGATGCCGCCCCAGATGAAGGCACCCAGTGCCATGCCGATGAGATTGGCGGTCGCAATCCATGCGGCCTGGCCGAGGCTGAGACTCCAATAGTCGCTGAGCAGCGGAATGAGGAATCCGTTGAGAGCGACGTCCCAGGCGTCGAACATGAAACCGAGCCCGCCGATGATGAAGATGGCACCCTGGGTGCGCCACTTCCATGGCAGGTGAGCGATGACTTCGGAGGCTGTCGGAATCGACGCCGAGGTGGTCGTGTGCACGAGGCCACAGTACCGCAATTTACGCACAACTGAGTAAAACGTCCGCCGGCGCAATGGATAGCGGGTGGGCAACAAGGGACAACGGGTGAACGACGCGCGGAAAGCAGAAGGCGGGCCGCCGCGAATCACTTCGCAGCGGCCCGCCTCAAGAGCGTGCCCGGCTGACGTCCAGATCAGACACTGACGTCCAGTTCAGACAACGCCCGCCAGGCCAACGACGCCTATCGAATCAGGCCAGGCGCACCAGCCAGTTGTTCGTGTCCTCGACCCGTCCGTACTGGATGTCGAGCAGCGTCCTGCGCAGCTCCATGGTCTTCTCACCGGCCTCTTCACCATGGTCGATGGTGAAGTCCTCGCTGACGAGCTTGCTGATCGGCGTGATGACGGCAGCGGTGCCGCAGGCGAATGCTTCGACGATCTCGCCGCTGGCCGCACCCTCACGCCACTCCTCGATGGAGATCTGACGCTCTTCGGCCTCGAGTCCGAGCTGCGGTGCCAGTTCGAGCAGCGAACGACGGGTGACGCCGTCGAGGATCGAATCGCTCAGCGCCGGAGTGAGCAGCTTGCCGCTCTTCGTCACGAGCATGAGGTTCATGCCGCCGAGCTCGTCGATGTACTTGTTCTCGACCGAGTCGGTGAACAGCACCTGCTGGCAGCCCTTTGCGGCCGCCTCGTTGGTCGCCACCAGCGACGATGCATAGTTGCCGCCGCACTTGGCGAAGCCGGTGCCGCCCGCGCCGGCGCGCTTGAGCTTCGGCGAGAGCCAGATCGACACCGGCTTGACGCCGCCGGAGAAGTAGGGACCGGCCGGCGATGCGATGGCGTAGTAGTCGACTTCATGGCTGGCCCGCACGCCGAGGAACCGCTCCGTGGCGATCATGAACGGCCGCAGGTACAGGCTCGACTCATCGGCGTCCGACTCCGGCGTCGGAACCCAGGCCTGGTCGAGGCTGACCAGCTGCTTGAGCGAGTTGATGAAGTCCTCTTCGGGCAGCTGCGGCAGCGCGAGACGCTCGGCGGAGCGGTTGATGCGCGCGGCGTTGCGCTCGGGTCGGAACGTCCATACCGAACCGTCGGCATGACGGTAGGCCTTGAGCCCCTCGAAGATCTCCTGGGCGTAGTGGAGAACAGCGGCTGCCGGGTCGAGCAGCAGCGGCCCGTACGGCCGGACCTCGTGCCCCTGCCAACCGTCGTCGACCGTGTAACGGATGTGCGCCATATGGTCGGTGAAGTACTGGCCGAAGCCGGGATCCTTCTTGATGTTCTCGCGCACCAGCTCGGGTTGCGGCTGGAGGTTCTTAAGAACGGTGAAATCTGTCATGAAAACTCTTTTCTCACTTGTGATGAGTGACACTTTCAGGGTAGTCCATCACCCCGGCGCTCGTCGCACCGGGGTGATGTCGTCAATCCTGAAATCGGGTGTCGCTCGGTTGGGTTCATCCTCGCAGAGGTGACCCCATCGTCACCCATCCGCCCCTCGCCGAGGCGGTCGACCATGCCGACCGCGGCTTCCGGTCAGCCGAGGCGTGCCGCAATCGCGTCGCCCACCTCGGAGGTGGACCGCTTCGTTCCGTCGCGCTCGGCGAGGTCGGCTTCGACGGCCGTCTCGATCGCCTTGGCCACGGTCTCGAGTCCCAGGTGGGAGGCCATGAGCGCCCCCGAGAGGATCGACGCGGTCGGGTCCGCGATCTGCTGGCCGGCGATGTCCGGAGCCGAACCGTGGATCGGTTCGAACAGGCTCGGCGCCGTCCCTTCGACATTGAGGTTCCCCGAGGCGGCCAGACCGATTCCGCCGGTGACCGCGGCTGCGAGGTCGGTGAGGATGTCCCCGAAAAGGTTGTCGGTGACGATGACGTCGTAGCGCTCGGGATTCGTGACCATGTAGATCGTGCACGCATCCGTGTGCTCGTAGTTGACGGCCACCTCGGGGAATTCCTGCCCGACCTTCTCGACCACGCGACGCCACAGGTGACCAGCATGGACCATGACATTGTGCTTGTGCACGTAGGTGAGCTTCTTGTTCCGCGCCTGAGCCCGGGCGAAGGCGTCGCGGACCGCACGCTCGACGCCGTACCAGGTGTTGACCGAGACCTCGGTCGCGACCTCCTGCGGGGTGTCCGTGCGCACCGATCCGCCGGATCCGGTGTACGAGCCCTCGGTGCCCTCGCGGACGACGACGAAGTCGATCTTTCCGGGATCGGCCAGCGGGCTGGTCACTCCGGAGAACAGCTTCGAGGGACGCAGGTTCACTGCATGCCCCAGCCCGAAGCGCATCTTGAGGATCACTCCGCGCTCGAGCACTCCGGAGGGCACGGACGGATCCCCGCAGGCGCCGAAGAAGATGGCATCATGTCCACGCAGCGACTCGAGCTCGTCGTCGGTGAGCGTCTCACCGGTTTCGTGGAAGCGCTGGGCGCCGACCTTGTAGTCTGTGAGCTCGAGCTCGACGGGCTCGCCTGACACCTCGATGGCGCGGCGGAGGACTTTGAGGCCTTCGGGGACGACCTCGTTGCCGATTCCATCTCCGGGCATGACTGCGATTGAGAACTTCATGCTCACAGAATACGACCGCATCTCACGATGCAACTACGGCGTCTTACAATGTGAACCATCGTCAGCGGCGCTCACGGGCACGGCGGCGAAGCGACGTCAGCCACCCGAAAACGGCCCCTGCCCCAACGGGCCGCGCCTGCCGTCCCCGTGGCAGACCCCGCGATCCGTGTGCGGTCATGAACAATTTCACGTCTCAAACCCTGTTTTCGGCTACACATCCGGCGCCGCAGGGACGAAGATGGATACAGCACCCCAAACCCCGTGGGGGCCACGCTAAAACAGCCCCGAGAGAAAGTCGATCATTGACCGAGACCATCCGCAACGCCCGTGCCGCAGCCTTGCCCGCCAAACTCTCCCGGTCCTGGCTGCTCGTCAACGCTGCGAAGGAGGAGATCTTCACTCCCGCGCAGACGTCGGAAGCGGACTCCGTCATCTTCGACCTCGAAGCGTCCGTCGCCGACGACAAGAAGCTTGCGGCACGTGACAATGTCGTGCGCGCACTGAAGAACGGAATGTCGGCCTGGGTGCGCATCAACAAGATGGAATCCGAATTCTGGGACGATGACCTCGCCGCGATCGCCATGCTGCCCGGTCTGCGCGGAGTCATGCTCCCGGAGACCGAACGGCCCGAGCAGGTCTCCTATACCGCGATGCGGGCGAAGGCGGGTCTGCCGGTCATCGCACTTCTCGAATCGGCGCGTGGAGTGGAGAACGCCACGAAGATCGCCGAGGCGCCCGGCACCTTCCGCCTGGCCTTCGGCACGAACGACTTCCGCAAGGACACGGGCTTCTCCGGCGATCCGATGGCCCTGGCCTACGCCCGTTCGCGCCTGACGATCGCCTCCCGCATGGGCGGACTGCCCGGTCCCATCGACGGACCGTCGGCCGCCGATGCCGATGATGAGAAGGTCTGGGCCGATGCCGAGGTCACTCACATGATGGGCATGACCGGAAAGCTCGTGCTCACCGTCGACCAGGTCAACACCCTCAACGAGGCAATGAGCCCGAGCGAGGACGAACGCGATTGGGCCCGCCAGATGCTCGAAGCCGCCGAAGGCGGATCCGAGATCACCGACGGCTCCTACCTGCCCCGCCTGGCCCGTGCGAAGAAGATCGCGTCCCTGGCTGACACCTACGGCCTCTGGAACGCTTGAGTCGACAGCCGTCCTGGCTGCTGTGGGCAACACTGCCCGCCGTCCTGTTCATCATCGCCTTCGGACTGTGGCTGCACCTCGAACGCATCGGACCCACCCCGATCGATCAGGCCTGGCTGGAGCTCGTCGGCCTCACTGAGGGCTCGGTGCCGTACTGGATCGCCGTCGTCCTCGCCGAGGTCGGCGGCGGGACCGGTGTGGTCATCTGCACCACGCTGCTCACGGGCTTCTTCATCCTGCGCAGACGCCTGCGCTCGGCGATCGTCCTCGTCACGACGATGCTCGCCGGCATCGCCGCCTCGGAGATCCTCAAGGCCGTCGTCACCCGCCTGCGCCCCGGCGATCAGCTCTACGAATCCTTGGGCTTCTCCTACCCTTCGGGACATTCGATGGGCGCTGCCGCACTGGCCATGAGCCTGGCGATCATCGCCTGCCGCCGCCATCAGCTGCGCGGATCAGTCGCCCAGGCAGCAGAAGCTCAGGCACCGAGGATGGGCTTCTGCTGGTCATTCCTCCTCGCCGCCGTCTGGATCCTCGCCATGATGTGGTCGCGGACCGCGCTCCAGGTCCACTGGCTCACCGACACGATCGCCGGCGCCTTCATCGGCATCGCCGTCGCCGTTCTCGTCGACGAGTTCTGGACCCTGACAGCACAGAGGACCCGCTCACCCCGCTTCGCTCTCTGGCTTGCGGGGTGAACGGGTCCTCCGGCGTGAGGGTCTCAGTCCTCCTGGAGTGAGACGCCGGTGAAGGCCGAGGCGTTCACGGCACCGGCCACAGCCTTGACGACCTCGTCCGAGACGACCGAGTCCACGGCCAGGACGGACAGCGCCTCGTTGCTCGTCGACGCGGGCGAGACCTGCATTCCGGCGATGTTGACGTTGTTCGCGCCGAGTGCCAGACCCAGCTGACCGATGATTCCCGGACGATCCTCGTAGCGGAAGATGAGCAGGTTGTCCGTCAGCTCGATCTCCAGCGAGTAGCCGTCGACCTCGGTGAGCTTCTGCACGAGCTTCGGACCGGTCACGGTGCCCGACACCGAGATGCGCTGCCCGGTGCTCGTCGTCGCGGTCAGACGAGTGATGTTGCGGAACGATTCGCAATACGGATCCGTGACGAGTTCGACGCCGATTCCACGCTCTTCGGCCAGCAGCGGAGCGTTGACATAGGAGACCTGGTCGGACACGACGTCCTTGAACAGGCCCTTGAGCGCGGAGAGCTTGAGGACGGAGACGTCCTTGTCGGCGATCTCGCCGTTGACCTCGACCTTGAAGTGCGTGACCGAGGAGTCGGCCAGCGCGTTGACGACCCGGCCCAGACGCTCGGCCAGGGGAATGCCCGGACGCACATCCTCGTGGATGGCACCGCCTGCGACATTGACCGCGTCGGGGACGAGTTCCCCTGCCAGAGCCTTGCGCACGGACTTCGCCACGGCGACGCCGGCCTTCTCCTGGGCCTCATGAGTCGAGGCGCCCAGATGCGGGGTGACGTTGACGGCGTCGAGATCCATGAGCGCCGAGTGCTCCGGCGGCTCGACGTTCCAGACGTCGATTCCGGCGCCGCCGACCTCACCCTTGGCCACGGCCTCGGCCAGGGCCGCCTCGTCGATGATGCCGCCGCGGGCGACGTTGATGAACCGGGCGCCGGGCTTGGCGGCTTTGAGCTCCTCGGTGCTGATCATGCCGACCGTCTCCGGCGTCTTGGGCATGTGCACGGTGACGAAGTCGGACACGGCGAGCAGGCCGGGCAGGTCGAGGACCTCGACGCCCATCTGAGCCGCACGAGCCTGAGTGATGTAGGGGTCGTAGCCGACCAGACGCATGCCGAAGGCCTTCGCGCGCTCGGCGACGAGTCCGCCGATGCGGCCGAGGCCGACGATACCCAGAGTCTTCTCGTAGAGTTCGACGCCGGTGTACTTCTTCCGGTTCCACTCCCCCGCCTTCAGCGAGGTGTTGCCGGCGCCGAAGTACCGCGCGGATCCCAGAATGTGGGCCATCGTCAGCTCGGCTGCGGAGATGATGTTCGACGTGGGAGCGTTGACGACCATGACACCCGCCGAGGTGGCTGCGGGCACATCGACATTGTCGAGTCCGACTCCGGCACGGGCGATGACCTTGAGGTTGTTCGCAGCGTTGATGGCTTCGGCGTCGACCTGCGTGGCCGACCGGACGAGGATCGCATCGGCGTCCGCGATGGCGGGCAGGAGCTGGGATCGGTCGGCGCCCTCGGTGTGACGGATCTCGAAGTCTCCTCCGAGAGCTTCGATGGTGGCCGGTGACAGTTCTTCGGCGATGAGCACGACGGGCTTGGGCACTGATTTCCTCCTGTTGCGTCCGGGACGCGTCCACCTTATGAGACTTTCAGGAATCCTTCACAAGGTCTCAGATTCTGGGAACAATCGCTCAACAGACAGTGCTGCACGCTCAGAATCCGTGGCGCGCTCAGAACCCGTTCGGCGAATACGGCGCCCGGCCCAGGCTGAACATGGCGCTGGCCAGCACAGCGGATCCCGGCGTCTGCTCGTCGATGCGTCCCGCCCGGGCGAGGATGACGGGATCGGCGCCGCCGAGGTAGAGGGACCCGAGCTCGGCGATGCCGAGCCCGAGGTCAGCCGGTGTCGAATCGGAGGCGGGGGTCACCTCGGCGTTCTCACCGTCCGAGGTGATCGTGAAGCGTCCACCGGCGAGGTCGAGCGAATCGTCGATGTCGATCGTCAGTGTCCCGGGCACGTACCAGGGCCGGGCCTCGAGCGCGGCCTTGACGTCGAGGATGCGGATCCAGATGTTGTCCTCGCTCGCAACGGTCTTCACACGCCTGGAATCGGTGAGCAGCCACGGCAGCGGGGAGTATTCGGCGGACTCGCCGAAGGTCACTCGGGTCGACAGGTCGATGGCGGCGAGGAACGACCACAGCGAGGCGTAGGCCGCATCGGTGGCGGCCACGAAGTCGATGATGTCGACGGTCGGCGGGGTCTTCGACCAGCCGGCGAACTTGTAGGAGACATAGCCGTCGGGCTCGCCCTGCTCGTCGAAGTGCAGGGCCGCGCGGACGCCTCGATCCTCTTCGCCGGTTTCGGTGTTGAGTGCACCCGTGGCGCGTTCGATGTAGGTCTGCTGACGCTCCATGGCGCCGGGTGAGGTCCGCATGAACTCGCCGTAGATCTTCGGAGCCAGTTCACG
The DNA here is from genome assembly GCF_052105255.1 of Brevibacterium sp. NCBI lineage: Bacteria > Bacillati > Actinomycetota > Actinomycetes > Micrococcales > Brevibacteriaceae > Brevibacterium > Brevibacterium sp. Next base: position 32,049 of record NZ_JBQDYQ010000013.1, on the reverse strand, counting down.
CAGCTCGCTCGGCAGGCACATCTCGACGCGGCGATCGGGTTCGCGCACCATCTTGAAGCCGGGCGAGGTGTCGACCTCGATCGAACGCAGCCAGGTGGCCACACCGAAGCCGAAGCGCGAGTAGATTCCGCCTTCGGTCGCGGTCAGTGCGGCGAACGGGTAGCCGTTCGCCTTCGCCTCGGCGAGGTCCGTGGTCATCAGCGACCGCAGCAGACCGCGCCGGCGATGGGTCGGGCGCACCGTGATCCAGGTGATGAGGTGACCGGGCACCAGCCGTCCCCCGCCGACGTTGACGAGCTTCTCGAACCACGCGAAGGTCGCCACCGGGATCGAGGCGTCGAGGCCGTGCCCGAACTCCTGATCGGCATAGACGGCGGTGAGATTGCGCCCATCGGCGATCGCCCGCTCGACCCGGTTGAGCAGGGCCGCATCGGTCGACCGAGGGTCATGGAAGCCCACGCTCGTCGAGGCGAAATAGCCCTTCGTGCGCTCATCCGGTTCGCCGGTGGACGCGTCGATGGTCGGCTTGAAGTCTTCGAATCTGTAATTCGTCACACATCCACAGTAGTCCACATGGTCCGCCGTCGGGGGATTTTCCCTATCGATGTCGGGCGACCCCCGAGTTCCGCAACCGCTGATGGAATCGGCCGGCACGGCACCATGGGATCGCCGAGGTGAATGCGAAAGAGCCCCGGACACCGAGCGGCATCCGGGGCTCCTGTGTACAGGACCGAGTGATCAGACTCAGCGAGCGGCAGTGCCCTCGGTGTAGTCGTCGTCGGAGTCCTTGAGCCATGCGAACATCTTGCGCAGCTCGCGGCCGGTGGACTCGATCGGGTGCTGCTCTTCCTTGGCGCGCAGCTCCTTGAACTCCGGTGCGCCGTTCTTCTGGTCGTTCATGAAGCGCTCGGCGAACTTTCCGTTCTGGATGTCGTCGAGGACGCCCTTCATGTTCTCCTTCACCTCGGACGTGATGACCCGCGGGCCGGAGACGTAGTCGCCGTACTCAGCGGTGTCGGAGCAGGACCAACGCTGCTTGGCGATGCCGCCTTCGACCATGAGGTCGACGATGAGCTTGAGCTCGTGGAGGACCTCGAAGTAGGCGATCTCGGGCTGGTAGCCGGCCTCGGTCAGGGTCTCGAAACCGTACTGGACGAGGTGCGAGACACCGCCGCAGAGCACGGTCTGCTCACCGAACAGGTCGGTCTCGGTCTCCTCGGTGAAGGTGGTCTTGATGCCGCCGGCGCGCAGGCCGCCGATGCCCTTGGCGTAGGACAGGACGGTGTCCCAGGCCTTGCCGGAGGCGTCGACCTCGACGGCGACGAGCACGGGCACGCCGCGGCCGTCGACGAACTCACGACGGACCACGTGGCCCGGTCCCTTCGGGGCGACCATGATGACGTCGACGCCCTCGGGAGCCTTGATGTAGTCGTAGCGGATGTTGAAGCCGTGGATGAACACGAGGGTCTTGCCGGGAGCCAGCTGATCCTTGATCTCGTTGTTGAAGATCTCGGCCTGAACCTGGTCGGGTGCGGCGATGGTGATGACATCGGCCCATGCGGCCACCTCGGCGGGGGTTCCGACCTCGAGGCCTTCGGCCGCGGCCTTGTCGCGGCTGGGCGAGCCTTCCTTGAGGCCGATGCGGACTTCAGCGCCGGAGTCGCGCAGGCTCAGCGAGTGGGCGTGGCCCTGGCTGCCGTAGCCGATGACGGCGACCTTCTTGCCCTGGATGATCGACAGGTCTGCATTGTCGTCGTAATAGCGTTCTGCTGCCATAGTTCTAGCTCCTTATGCTTACGGGGTGATGTCCCCATTGTTTCACAGTTCGGTATTGCTGCTCACGTTTTGAGATGTCGAGAGTTCCACAAGTTGGAACGCGAAAATCTTCGCCGAGGCGGCCGCGCGGTCGGTCGTGACCGCGCGGTTCCGTATTCTTCGTCAGCTGCGCAGTGTTCGTCAGCTGCGCAGGGCACGGTCGGTGATCGACTTCGCTCCGCGGCCGATGGCCACGGTTCCCGACTGCACGATCTCCTTGATCCCGAAGGGTTCGAGGACCTCGCGCAGCGCTTCGACCTTGCCGAGCTCACCGGTGGCTTCGATGCTCAGGGAATCAGGTCCGACGTCGACGATCTTCGCTCGGAACATCTCCACCGCCGAGGCGACCTGCGGCCGTGTCGCAGCATTTGCCTTGACCTTGTAGATGATGTGCGCGCGACGCACCGAGGACTCGGGTTCGAGCTCGACGATCTTGATGACGTTGACGAGCTTGTTCAGCTGCTTCGTCACCTGCTCCAGGGGAACATCGTTGACGTCGACGACCACGGTGATCCGCGAGAGCTCTTCGTGCTCGGTGACGCCGACGGCGAGGCTGTGGATGTTGAAGCCGCGGCGGGCGATGAGCCCGGTGAACCGGGTGAGCACGCCGGGCTTGTTCTCGACGAGGACAGAGAGTGTGTGTCGGCTGTTGTTCATTCCAGGCCTCCTTCGATCTGAGCCACGGAACGCACCGTGCCGTCTTCGTTCGCTGCGGCCTCGGCGATGGCGGCCTCGGCTTCCTCTTCGCCCTCTCCGTCGAATTCGGGACGGATGCCGCGGGCGTATTCGATCTCGTCGTTCGACACGCCTGCCGCGACCATCGGCCACACCATCGCATCCGGTGGGACCGTGAAGTCGAGGACGACCGGTCGGTCGTTGATCGACAGCGCCTTCTCGATCGCGGCGTCGACGTCCTCGTTGCGATCCACGCGAATCGCCTCACAGCCGTAGGCTTCGGCCAGTTTGGCGAAGTCGGGGATCCGGATCGTCTCGTGGCCGGTGTTGAGGTCGGTGTTCGAGTAGCGGCCGTCGTAGAACAGGGTCTGCCACTGGCGGACCATGCCCAGCGACGAGTTGTTGATGATCGCGACCTTGATCGGGATGTTGTTGAGCGCGCAGGTGGCCAGTTCCTGATTCGTCATCTGGAAGCAGCCGTCTCCGTCGATCGCCCACACCACACGGTCGGGCTGGCCGACCTTCGCACCCATGGCCGCGGGCACGGAGTAGCCCATGGTGCCGAGTCCGCCGGAGTTGAGCCAGGACTTGGGGCGCTCGAATTCGATGAACTGAGCCGCCCACATCTGGTGCTGTCCCACTCCCGCCGCATAGACCGCCTCGGGGCCGGTGAGCGCGGAGATGCGGGAGATGACGTACTGCGGATCGCACAGTTCGCCGTGTGTCTCGTAGCCGAGCGGATAGGTCTGCTTGAGACGGTTGAGGAAGCGCCACCACGGTTCGCGCTGACGCTCCAGGGTCTTGGGGAACTTGCTGCGCATCTCTGCGAGCATCTCGGAGAGCACCTCGCGGGCATCGCCGACGATGGCCACATCGACCTCGCGGTTCTTGCCGATCTCGGCCGGGTCGATATCGGCGTGGATGACCTGGGCGTTCGGGGCGAACGAGTCGAGCTTGCCGGTCACGCGGTCGTCGAAGCGGGCACCGATCGCGATGAGCAGATCGGCCTTCTGGAAGGCAGTGACCGCCGGTACGCTGCCGTGCATTCCGGGCATGCCCAGGTGCAGCTGATGCGAGTCGGGGAAGGCTCCGCGCGCCATGAGCGTGGTGACCACGGGGATGTTCGTGGCCTCTGCCAGGCGCAGCAGCTCCTTCTCGGCCTCCGAGCGGATGACTCCGCCGCCGATGTAGAACACCGGGCGCGAAGCCTCGGACATCAGGCGTACAGCCTCGCGGATCTGCTTGGCGTGCGGCTTGAGGATCGGGCGGTAGCCGGGAAGCACCGGCTCTTCTGGCCAGACGAACGGGGCCGCGCCGGTCTGCGCATCCTTGGTGATGTCGACGAGCACGGGGCCGGGACGGCCGGTGGTCGCGATGTGGTGGGCGTTGACGAGCGCCGCCGGAATGTCCTCGGCACGGGTGACGAGGAAGCTGTGCTTGGTCACCGGCATCGTCATACCGACGATATCGGCTTCCTGGAAGGCGTCCGTGCCGAGCAGCGACGAGGCCTGCTGACCGGTGATCGCGAGCATCGGCACGGAGTCCATGTGCGCATCGGCCAGAGCCGTGATGAGGTTCGTCGCGCCGGGGCCGGAGGTGGCGATGCACACGCCGAGCTTGCCCGATGCGGCCGCATAGCCTTCGGCCGCGTGGCCGGCGCCCTGCTCGTGACGGACAAGGATGTGACGGATCTTGTCCGTCTCGAACAGCGGGTCGTAGGTGGGAAGGATGGTGCCGCCGGGAAGCCCGAATACCGTGTCGACCTCGAGCTGCTCGAGGCTGCGGACGATCGCCTGTGCGCCGGTGAGGACCTCCGGCCCGGTGTTGCGGCGAATGCTGGACGGTGTGGCTGTGACCGGTGCGGATCCGGGTTGAGTGCCCGAGCCTTTCGCGGTCGAGGGCTTGGCTGCCATCGATTCCTATCCTTCCTGGGTTTCCTTCTCATCTCCGCATGAAAAAAGCCCCTCCGGATTCGGTAGGGGCGCGCGGAACGTGTCGTCTCGACAGGCTACGGAAGATCCGCGCGCTGGGTAATAACGACGACAAGAAGGTGAGTCATGCCTCAATAGTTCCCCGCAGCACTCGAGGGTGTCAAACCTCGCAATCGTTCGTCCCAAAATTCGAGACTTGAAATGGTTGACATGCGAGATTCGTCGAGGCGGCGCTGCGTCGACACCTTCCCACCGGCAGTCGGTCGGACAGCGATAGTCAGCGCACCCGTTGAGATTCAGCGCACAGAGAAACGGGAAGTCCGTTTGCCGGATTCGTGGAATAGGTCACAGTCTGCGACTAGGCTGGATTCTCGTGCGCCCCCTCCTCCGTTTCTGGCCTGATCTCCGCTCCCGCATCGGCGTGTACGTCCTCGTACTCGTCCTCACTCTCCTGGCCAACGGAATCCAGCTCATCGTCCCGGTGATCACCGGCCACATCGTCGACGGCCCCATCGCCCACCGAGACCTGTCCGCCCTGTGGCTGCCGGTCCTCGGAGTGCTGCTCATCGGCATCGCCGAGGCTGTCGGGATGTGGGCACGGCGCATGGTCGTCGCTCCCGTCGTCTCGGCCTGGGAGGTGACGTGGCGTGCGCGTCTGTTCGATCGTCTACAGTACACCTCGGTGGCGATCCATGATTCCTGGGAGTCCGGCCAGCTGCTCTCGCGCGCGGTGAATGATCTGTCCCAGCTGCGTCGCTTCTTCGCGTTCGGGCTGCCCTTTCTCCTGTCCACACCGATCGTGCTCGCCGTCGGCACGGTGATGCTGATGATCATGCAGCCGGTGTTCGGTCTGATCATGATCATCATGGCGGTGCCGGCGATCATCGCGGTCGCCGTGTTCGAGAAGCACTATCGGGAGACCTCCCGTCGGTCGCAGGACACCATGGGCGAACTGACCACCGACGTCGAGGAGTCCATCCAGGGCATCCGCATCCTCAAGTCGTTCGGACGCTCCCCCTGGGCAGTCGAGCGCTTCGCCGAGATCTCCACTCGGCTGAAGTCGCTGGAGGTCCGCAAAGCGAAGCTCGACTCGTGGCTGTGGAGCGTGCTCCTGCTGTTGCCGACCCTGGCTCAGGCGGCGATCGTCGCCGTGGGCACCTGGGGTGTCATCGAAGGCTGGACGACGCTCGGCACGGTCGTGGCGGCGGTGACGATCTCGATGGTGCTGCGGATGCCTATCGAGATGCTCGGCTTCCTGCTCGCCGATGCGCTCATGGCGCTGACCGCCGCCGGTCGGTATTGGGAGGTCATCGACATCCGCCATGACATCACCGATACCGACGGCGGTGTCGACGATGCCCCCGAAGTCGGCCGCTACCGCGGGAGGCTGCGCTTCGACGATGTCGATTTCCATTTCGCCGATACGGAGCGGCTGACCCTGCGGGGCCTCGATCTCACCATCGAACCCGGTCAGACCCTCGCCCTCGTCGGGGCGACGGGCTCGGGCAAGACGACGCTGGCATCGCTGGTGCCCCGGCTCCAGGATGTCTCCGCCGGCACGGTGAGCATCGACGAGGTCGACATCCGGGACATGCCGGTCAACGAGCTGCGCCACCTCGTGTCCGTGTCCTTCGAGGATCCGATCCTGTTCTCGACCTCGGTTGCCGAGAACGTCGAGATGGGCGCCCCGGGGGCGAGCGAGGCGGAGATCTGGGAGGCCCTCGAGATCGCGGCGGCGAAGGATTTCGTCTCCCGCCTGCCCGAGGGACTGGATACGCAGGTCGGCGAACAGGGTCTGTCGCTGTCCGGCGGTCAGCGTCAGCGCCTCGCCCTGGCTCGCGCTGTCATCGGCCGTCCGCGCATCCTCGTCCTCGACGACCCGCTCTCGGCCGTCGACGTCGACACCGAGGATCGGGTGCAGCGGGCCCTGCGGGAGATCCTGCCGGATTCGACGACTCTCATCATCGCCCACCGCCCCTCCACTGCGGCGCTGGCCGATGTGGTGGCTGTGCTCGACGAGGGCCGGATCGCGGCGCTGGGCACCCACGAACAGCTGCTCGAGTCCTCGAAGCTCTACCGCGAACTCATGGGGGCGAGCGCGAACACCGCGGCGCACACGCATCCGGGGGCGGCCGCCTCGGCGACGGAAGGAGGGACACCATGAGCATGCCCCGTCTCGACAGCGACGACGAGATCGAGTCGCTTCCGCCCGATATCGCGAAGAAGGCCCGCGCCCTGCTGATGTCGCTGGTCAGGCCGCATTCGGCCATGATCATCTTCCTCGCCGTCATCGTCGTCCTCACCGCGGCCCTCATGGTCATCGGGCCGGTGTTCATCGCCGATGCCCTCGATCAGGGCGTGCCCGCCGCCATCGACGGAGACATGGGTCCGCTCATCCGGGCGGTCACGTTCTTCGTGGTCTCCGCGGTCGCCTCGGCGATTCTGGCGTTCACCTCGACCAGGCTCGTCGGGATCACTGCACAGAAGATCCTCTTCACTCTGCGCGAGCGGATGTTCACTCATGTGCAGCGTCTTGACCTGGGCTATCACGAGAAGTCGACCTCGGGTCGGCTCGTGTCCCGGCAGACCTCGGACATGGAATCGGTGCAGCAGTTCCTGTCGTATTCCCTGTTCGAGACGGCGCTGGCGGTGCTGCAGATGCTGTTCATCGCCGTCACGCTCGTCGTCCTCGATGTGCCCTTGGCGATCGTCGTCTTCGCCGGTTTCGTGCCGCTGTTCTTCATCACGAAGGCCGCGCATTCGACTCAGCGCAGCGCCTACCGGCGGACGCGGACGTCGATCGCGAAGGTCATCGTCCACTTCGTCGAGACGATGGGCGGCATCCGCGCCGTGCAGGCGTACCGCCGTCAGCCCGAGCGGCGCGGGACGCTGAGCGATCAGGATGCGCGGTATCGAGATGCGAACACCGATGCCCTGCGTGGGGTGGCCTGGTTCGCCGGATGGACGCGGCTGATCGGCAACATCACCCAGACGGTCATCATCGTCGTCGGTGCGTGGCTCGTCATCGAAGGATGGACGCAGATCGGCGTGCTCGCCGCGTTCATCCTCTACCTGCGCCGTTTCTACGGCCCGCTCGACGAACTCGTCCAGGCGTTCAATCTCTACCAGTCCGCCTCGGCGGCGTTGGAGAAGATCGCGGCGGTCCTCGACACCGACCCCGAGGTGGTCGAACCGACCCAGCCGAAGGCTCTGCCTGCGCACGCGAGCGGTGGCGCACCGCCTGCGGACAATGACGCCGCACCCACACGACCCGCCACTGGACGTTCCCTCGATCTCGACGGCGTCCGCTTCGCCTACGCCGACGGACCCGATGTCCTCCCCCGCTTCGATCTGCACATCCCGGCAGGGCAGATCGTCGCGCTCGTCGGCGCCACCGGCGCGGGCAAGTCGACCCTGGTCAAGCTCGTCACCCGGTTCTATGACCCCAGCGTCGGTCGGATCACCCTCGACGAGGTGGATCTGCGTGACCTCGATGACGGACAGCTGCGGTCGTCGGTCGTCATGGTCACCCAGGAGTCGTTCCTCTTCGCCGGCACGATCGCCGACAACATCCGCATCGGCAATCCTGGTGCCAGCGACGAGGCAGTCGTGGCGGCCGCGACCGCCGTCGGCTTGGATGCGTACATCCGTCGACTGCCCGAGGGATATGCCACGGATGTGAAGAAGCGCGGCGGCCGGTTGAGTTCGGGACAGCGTCAGCTCGTGTCCTTTGCCCGGGTGTTCCTCGCCGATCCGGATGTCGTCGTCCTCGATGAGGCGACCGCTCACCTCGACATTCCGTCCGAGCGGCTGGTGCAGAACGCTCTGGCCACGGTGCTCGAGGGCAGGACCGCGATCATCATCGCCCACCGCCTGTCCACTGTCGAGATCGCCGATCGCGTGCTCGTCATGGAATCCGGTCGGATCATCGAGGACGGCACGCCGGACGAACTCATCTCCGGGACGGGCAAGTTCGCCCAATTGCACCAGGCCTGGCGCGACTCCCTCGTGTGAGGTCACTCGCTGATCAGCGGCACGAACCGATACCACCCGTGACGAGTGATCGTCAGCTCGTCGGCACCGGGCCCGTCACGGATGATTCGGAGCATCTCCCCTGCGACGGGAATGACCATGGTGGCGCCGAGGGCCAGCTGATCGACGAGCTCGGCGGGCAGGGATTCCGCCCCGGCGGAGACGAGAATCCGGTCGAACGGGGCCTCGGCCGGGAGACCGAGGGCACCCGGAACGGCTGCGTGGATGGCCACCTCGGCGAGGGCCTCCCGGTCTGCGGAATCGGCAGTGACGGCGTCGATGGCCGCCCGCGAGGTTTCGACGAGCTCGGGATGGCGTTCGACCCCGAGCACCCGCCCGGCCGGACCGACGAGGACGGCGAGCAGCATCGAGGACCACCCGGAGCCTGATCCGAGGTCGAGGACGGTCTCACCCGGCTGCGGATCGAGCAGTCGGAGCATGTCCGCGACGGTGCTCGGCTGCGAATTCGTCTGTCCGTGCCCGATCGGCAGGGGCACATTGTCGGAGGCGTTCTGTCGTTCCGCCACCGGCAGGAACGGTTCGCGCGGAACACGGGCGAACGCCTCGGCGATTCGATCGTGCGTCGCTTCCGATGTCATTGCTCCTCCGATCGACGGCGGTCTTCGGTACCTCCCATTGTGCCGATCCGCGCTGAGGGCACAATGGCGCCACCGAGTATCGTTGTGCCGTGACTCAATCCGATCTCGCCCGCGCCCAGAGCCTCATCACCTCGATTCCCGACTACCCCGAACCGGGAGTGATCTTCCGCGACATCTCTCCGCTGCTCGCCGATGGCCCGGCGATGCGGGCTGTCACCGAGGCGCTCATCGAACCGTTCGCAGGTCAGTTCGATATCGTCGGCGGGCTCGAGGCCCGCGGCTTCCTCTTCGCCGGTGCCATCTCCGCGATGACGGGAGTCGGAATCCTGCCGATCCGCAAGGCCGGCAAACTCCCCCGCCCGGCTGCCGCCGTGTCCTACACCCTCGAATACGGCACCGCCACGATCGAAGGCCCCGATGTCCTGACGAAGGGCGAGCGCGTCCTCCTCATCGATGACATCCTCGCCACCGGCGGGACGCTCACAGCTGCTCAGTCCCTCGTCGCCGACCTCGACGCCGAAGTCATCGGCTCGGCAGTGGTCCTCGAACTGAGCGAACTCGGTGGTCGCGAACATACGGGTGAGGTGCACACCCTCTTCGTGGAGTGAAGCCTGCGCCTCACAGATGGACGATGTCGATGGCCCCACCGTGACCGACGAACGCCTGCGCGAAGACGGGGTCGGAAACCTCCGTCAGTGGGATCACCGTGACGGTGATCGGTGCAGTGCAGACAAGGCCCAGATCGCCGCCGCGGAGTCCACCGGCAAGAGGCGCGCACAGGACGAGGGGCGAAGCTGAAGGCAGGTCAGCCGCTGTCTGTCAGGACCGCCACTGACGATCACTGGCACGTGTCGTACAGTGCTCGCAGCTGATCCTCAAGAGTCTGCGCGGAAGAGGTGGCCTGCGAGTCTGGCTCCTCACCATAGTCGCATCCGCCCACATTGACCCATCCTGGATTCCACTGACTGTTCGGGCCCGTGGTGAGATTCCAGTGGAAATCCCAGGGCTGAGGGTTGACAGTATCGATGCGTTCGATCTTCTCTCTCAGCTGACCGACCGCTGCCGGCCCGTCATGGACTTCAACGCGGTAGCTCGACACCTGGTCGTCTTCGATCCTGATCTCATCGGTCTGGCCGAGAATCGGACTGATTGCCGTCTCCAGACGATTCTGCGCCTGTTCCGAGTACGGGAAGGCCACCATCCACTCAGCCCGGGATGGAGCCTTTGTTCTCAGCTCAAAGCTCTCGGAGCCGAGTTCTGCCCGCACCACACTGAGTGTCCTGAAGGGGCCACTCTGCACAGCCGTCAGGCGCAGCGAATCGTCAAAGGGGTTCTGCTCGGACTGTTGATCCCACTCGATTCGGTCGGCGGACAGTTCTGACGCGAGCGCAAGAAGATGCGGTGTTCGCTCCTCCATGATGTCGCTGCTCGTGGAGTCTCGCATCTCGATGACCTGGTGCGAAATCACGAGCGTGAGCTCTTGGTCATAGCGATCGAATTCGCTGCCAGTCTCCTGATCGAACGTGGCGGCGACCTCGACAGCCTGATTGTGAGTCGCATCGGTGGACATCGTGACGGTGTGTGCCAGCAACCGACCCGAATCGAAGCCGTTCTGGTAAACAGTTCTGACATCTTCGACCCCCGGTTTCGTCGACAGGACCCCGCCGATGTCATGTGCGCGGTCGCTGAGGTCCGGCCCGAAACACCCGGACAAGCCGACAGTCAAGGCGAGTACAGCTGCGCCCGCTGCGATCGTCTTGCGAAAACCTGCTCTTCGTCCCACCATGTCTCGAACCTATCGGACGCACACACGCTTCCGTGGTCATCACGTGTGCCAGTCTCGACACCGAGCGCTCCGAGCCGAATCGAAACAGGGAGAAACAGGCCGAGACTGGGAATGATCGCCACCGACCCTGTCGTTATAGGGTCGCAGGGGGCTCACCTTCAGATTCCCGTCCCCGCGGAGGTCTCCCACAAGGATGTCTCCCACGCACCATTCCAGCCCGTGACGAAAGGCGTACACCATGACGGTTCCCACACTCACTCTCAACGACGGCAAGACGATCCCCCAGCTGGGCTTCGGCGTCTTCAAGGTCGACCCCGACGAGACGGAACGCATCGTCACCGACGCCCTCGAGGTCGGCTACCGTCACATCGACACCGCCGCCGTCTACGGCAATGAAGCAGGCGTGGGCCGGGCCATCGCGAAGTCCGGAATCGCCCGTGACGAACTCTTCATCACGACCAAGCTGTGGAACGACCGCCACGGTGCGGAGGAATCCAAGCGCGCTCTCGGTGAATCCCTGGAGAAGCTCGGCCTCGACCACGTCGACCTCTACCTCATCCATTGGCCGACCCCTGAGAACAGGAACTCCGTCGAGACCTGGGAAGCCTTCCCCGGCTACCGCGATCAGGGTCTGACCACCTCCATCGGAGTCTCGAACTTCGACCACCGTTTCCTGCCCGAGATCCTGGAGACCGGCATCATCCCCGCCGTCGACCAGATCGAGGTCCACCCGCAGTTCCAGCAGGTCGAGACCCGTCCGCTGCTCGCCGAGCACGACATCAAGATCGAAGCCTGGGGTCCGCTGGGCCAGGGCAAGGTCGACTACGCGAACACCGTCATCGGTGAGATCGCCGCCGCCCATGAGAAGTCCTGGGCCCAGGCGATCATCCGCTGGCACCTGCAGAAGGGCCACGTCGTCTTCCCCAAGTCGAACAACCGCGACCGCATGGAACAGAACTTCGACGTCTTCGACTTCGAACTCACCGACGCCGAGGTGGCAGCCATCGACGCGCTCGAAAACGGCGGCCGCGTCTCGGCCGATCCCGCCGAGGTGAACTGACCCAGTCGGGTTGAGCAATGCGAAAGCCGCCGGAGAGTTCTGACTCTCCGGCGGCTTCGTCGGTCTCAGGGCGCTGCCCACACGCCGGCGGTCACGCTGTCGGCCGGCCGTCGACGCCGAGGACGACGGCGTCGATGAGCACCGGTCCGTCGGCCTGCAGCGCCTCACGGTAGGCGGTCTCGAACTCTTCCCGCGTCGTGGTCCGGCTGGCCGGGACTCCGTACCCCTGCGCCAACGACACGAAGTCGATCGTGCCCAAGGTCAGTCCCGGCGTATCGGGAACGCCCATTCGCTCGGCGAATCCGGAGAGCGCACCGTAGCCGGAGTTGTTGACGATGACGAAGATCGTCTTCGTGCCCAACTGGGCAGCCGTGTACAGAGCCGTGAGACCGTAGTTCGCGGACCCGTCGCCGACGGTGGCGACAATGGTCTTCTCCGGGGCACCGATCGCCAAACCCAGCGCGACCGGCAGACCGAAGCCCAGTCCGCCCGAGGCCGGGAAGTGGTACATCCCGGGCCGGTCGATGACGATCCGCTCGAGGTAGTCGAGATCGAGGGTGGTCGTCTCATTGACGTAGACGACGGAGTCGTCGACGTGATCGTTGAGGACGTCGAGCACCTCGGTGCCGGACATTCCCTGCTCCGACTCGGCAGGTGCGGTGACGACCCGAGACCCACGGTCGCCTCGGCGAGTTCCTCGGTCCGTCGTCGCCTCTGCGAGGTCGGCGAGCGCGGTCGCGACGTCCGCGATGACGGCGCGCCCGAACGCTGCCCGTGTCGCCTCCCGCGGATCCTGGGTGATCTGGATGACCTCGGTGCCCGGCTCCAGGTAGTTCGCCGGTTCCCAGCGGTGGTATCGGAAGGCGGCGGCTCCGATGACGAGGACGACGTCGTGGCCGGCAAGCCGGTCACGCACTGATTTGATACCTGGGACGAGGACGCCGTCGAAGTTCGGGTGCGTGGTCGGGAACGGACAGCGAGTCGGCGAGGGAGCGACGAAGACCGAGGCGTTCAGGCGTTCGGCCAGCACCATGGCATCCTCATAGACCGTCGAATCAGCGACGGCGGCGGCATCGACCTGCGGCCCGAGGACGAGGGCAGGGTTCTGTGCCCCGTCGAGGACGTCCGTGAGCTCGCGAAGCAGCGAGGTCGACATCGTCCCCGCCGTCGCCACCGACCGCTGCGCCAACAGTGCGTCGTCGGGAAGCGCCGACTGGTCCCAGTCGTCGAGTGGGACGGACACATAGACGGGACCGCTGGGCTGGGTGGCCGCCTCGAGGACCGCCTGCGACAGGGTGCGGGGCACGTCGAGGGCCGACAGCGGCTCGTGCGAGTACTTCACCAGCGGGGCGGGCAGCGTCGAGGCATCGACGCTGGCGAGCATCGTCTCCTGTCCGACGGTGCGGCGCACCTGCTGACCGGCGAGGACGACCAGCGGAACGTGCCCGTAGTGGGCGTTCGTCAACGCACCCATGCCATTGCCCGACCCCGAGGCGGCGTGCAGATTCACCAGCGCCGGGGCTCCCGTGGCACGTGCGTATCCTTCGGCCATGCCGACGACGACCTGCTCATGCAGACCGAGGACGAATCGGAAGTCGTCGCCGAGACCGGCGAGGAACGGCAGCTCGTTCGAACCGGGGTTGCCGAAGATCGTCGTCATCCCATGGGCACGGAAGACCTCCAGGCTCGCATCGAGGACTGTCTTCCCGCTGTCGTCTCTGTCGGATTGGTCGGCCATTGTGCCTCTGCTTTCGTTCATCGTTCTCGCGCGGAGGGGCCGAACGGGTGCGGCGTCCCTCTCCGCCCACCATAGCGGTCGGTGCATCAGCCGAGCACGCGGATCGACTCTCCTGCGATCCAGGCGGCGATGTCCTCGACCGCCTGAGTGAAGAAGATCCGATACGTGTCCTCCGTGACGTATCCCAGGTGCGGGGTGAGCACGGTGCGCGGTGTGCTGCGCAGACGGTGGTCGACCGGCAGCGGCTCCTCGTCGTGGACGTCGAGTCCGGCGCCCCGGATTCCGCCCGCCTCCAACACGGTGATGAGCGCGTCGGTGTCGATCAGCCCCGCACGTGAGGTGTTGACGAGGATGCTGCCCGGCTTCATCGCCTCGAGCTCGGCAGCGCCGACGAGTCCCCGGCTGCGGTCGCTGAGCTTGTAGTGGATCGTCACCACGTCGGCGGTGGAGAACAGCTCGTCCTTGCTCACGGAGCGCACGCCCAGGCCGTCGGCCCGTTCGGCATCGAGGTTCTGGCTCCACGCCACGACCTTCATGCCGAAGGCAGCGCCGACCCGCGCGACCTTCGTTCCCAGGCGTCCCAGACCGACCACGCCGAGGCGGTGCCCGTCGAGGTCTCCCCCGACGCTCGACTGCCAGCCGCCGCCTCGGACGGCGGCATCCTCGGCCGGGATGCTGCGCAGGACGGAGAGGATGAGTCCCCAGGTCAGCTCCGGTGTCGCCGAGGTGGTCGACTCGGTCCCGCAGACCACGATCCCCAGCGCACGCGCCGCCTGCACGTCGATGGAGGCGTTGACCCGCCCCGTGGTCACGAGCAGACGCAGATCCGACAGACGTTCCAGCCGACCGGCGGTGAAGGCGGTTCTCTCACGCATCGCCACGACCACCTCGGCGCCGGTGAGGACCCGCACCAGATCATCGTCATCGACGATGGGGCGCGAGATGAACTCGACCTCGGCGTCGAGACGGGACCAGTCCGCGAAGTCCGCGGCCACCTGCTGATAGTCATCGAGTACGACGATGCGCATGTCATTCCCCTCGGTCTGTCCGCGAGTCCGTGCGACGACTGCGTCGCTCCATCACCATCTGAACAAATCCTCGTGCAGACACGATCAGCGCCCCGCAGCCGAGACCCAGAGCACCAGCCGCAAGCCATGAACTGTAAGTCAGACCCGCGAAGATGAATCCAGCCACCGCAATGAGCCCAACCGGCCATGTCGGCAGATTTCGATGTCCCAGGACATCGCTCACCGCGACCGCGGCAACGGCCCCGATAACCACGATGGCGACATCTATCCAAATCACGAGACTAATCATATCGTCAAATTTTTTAGGATGCCTTGCTGAAATTGTCCAAATGTCGGATACCCTGAATGTAGTACACGTCACATCTGACCACCGTCGACCACAAGGGTTCCACCTGGAATGAAGACTTTCCCCAACCTGAGCAAACGACAAAGGAGTCTCAGTGCTTAGGTTCATGTCCATCCGAGCACTGACCTACCTGATTCTGGCATTCGTCGCCTCCAGCTTCGCCTACCTTCTGGCCGCAGGCCTGATGCATCCCGAAGCAATCCTCTACCCGCCTATCGCGAAGGAACCAGTCCCCCTCGAGACCGCACAGCAGTACTTGGATGCTCGCAACATCAATCCGGATGTGCCGCTGTTCCAGCGGTATGCGAACTGGCTCGGCGGATTGGTCCGCGGTGACCTCGGCGTCACCACAGGCACCAATAAGGCGATGGTCCCGGTCTGGGAAGAGCTGCTCAACCGTGTGCCCATCAGCCTGCGCCTGGTGCTGCTCGGTACGATCATCGGAACCGTTCTCGGCGTCGCCCTCGGAATGGTCTCGGCTGTTCGCCGCCGCTCGATCGACGACCGGGCCTTCACCTTCGGTTCGTTTCTCATCCTGGCCCTGCCGACACCGGTGATCATCCTCATCGTCCAACAGATCAACCAAGGTGTCCTCGACCTCACCGGCTGGGGCCTGCCGGCTATCAACCCCATCAATCCTCTCCTCGAGCCCGGGTCATGGGACGCGATCTCCTATCAGATCAAGGCTCTGGTGATGCCGACGATCGTTCTCACCGCAACTGCCGCAGCTTCGTATTCCAGATATATGAAAGTCACGGCCCTTGACGTGCTCGGCAGTGACTATCTGAGAACGGCTCGCGCGAAAGGGCTTCGCCGCGGCCAAGCGATGACACGCCACGGTCTGCGCATGGCTCTGATCCCCATGGGACAGTACTTCGCGTTTGCAGTCGGGGCGGCTTTCGCCGGCTCGCTGTTCGTTGAGCTCATGTTCAACTGGCAAGGCATCGGCCGCTTCGCCATTTCCTCGATTTCGCTGGCCGACGTGAACGGAACGGTGGGAGTTGTGCTCTACACAGCCGTACTGACCCTGCTGTCAGCAACCCTTGCAGATTTCCTGCAGGGCGTCCTCGATCCCCGTGTGAGGTGAGAGCATTGAGTAAAGATAGTTCAGGAGTCTGGAACACGACGCTCGACACACCCGATCCGACACATGTGCCAGATCCGGACCGGACCGACGAGAATGTTCACGTGCCGGCACCCCTCGGACGGGCGGCTCTCATCCGACGCAGGTTCTTCCGCAGCTCGGGTGCCTGGATCGGACTGACGACTTTCGTGCTGCTGATACTCGTCGCGATCTTCGCGCCGATGATCTACCAGTACGGGCCGTTCGAACGCGATCTCGCGAATTCACTGACCGGACCGACGCAGTACCATTGGTTCGGAGTCAACGAAAACGGACTCGACATCTTCGCCCGGACCATGCAGGGACTGAGAATCTCGCTGGTCATCGGTATCGGCACCGCCATCCTCACCTCGCTCCTCGCAATACTCGTCGGCACCGTTGCCGGCTACGTCAGCAGCAAAGGAAAATGGGGCGCGATTGCCGACGGGTTCCTCGTCAACCTGACGAACCTCTTCCTCGTCGTCCCCGCGCTTCTGCTGATGATGCTCTTCAGCCCGGCGCTCCAGCAGGCATCGTGGCTGTGGATGATCCCGCTGCTGTCTCTGTTCGCCTGGATGCTCACCGCTCGTGTCCTGCGCGCCATGACCCAGCAGCTGGTCAGGACCGAATACGTCGAAGCCGCCAAGTTCATGGGAGTCAATCCTGTCGTCAACATCCTGCGTCACATCATTCCCAATATCGCCAGCTGGATCATCATCGACACGACGCTCGGCGTCAGTGCTGCGATCCTCGGCGAAACCGGTCTGTCGTTCATCGGCTTCGGCATTCAGTACCCGCAGGTCTCGCTGGGAACCGTGCTCCAGGACTACAACATCTCAGCTCCGTACACCTGGATCCCGCCCGCAATGGTGCTCGCGGCGCTCGTCATCTCCATCAACATGATGGGCGAGGCGCTGCGAGACGCCCTCGACCCGACCAGCGATTCCAGCAGACTCTGAGGCCGATGACAATGACTGACACTGTGCTCACAGTGAACGATCTGAGCGTATCGTTCCCGTCCGAAACCAACACCGTTCATGCGGTCCAGAACCTGTCCTACGAGGTCAGGAAGGGCGAGGCCCTGGCGATCGTCGGGGAATCCGGTTCGGGCAAATCCGTCAGTTCGCTGGCCGTGATGGGGCTGCTGCCGGCCAACGCGAGCGTCTCTGGTCGCATCGACCTGCTCGGCCGCAACATGTTCGAGCTCAATGACAGACAACTGTCCACCCTCCGCGGAAACACGGTTTCGATGGTGTTCCAGGACCCGTTGTCGGCTTTGACTCCCGTCTACGAAGTCGGTCGACAGATCTCCGAGGTCGTTCGGATCCATCATCCCGAGGTATCACAAGCCAAGGCTGATGCGCGCTCGGTCGAACTCCTCGACTCAGTCGGCATCCCGGATCCGAGCAGGCGCGCCAAACAGTATCCGCACGAGTTCTCCGGCGGAATGCGGCAACGAGCCATGATCGCCATGGCGATCGCCAATGAACCCGAACTCATCATCGCCGACGAACCGACAACCGCCCTGGACGTCACTATCCAGGCGCAGGTGATGGACCTGCTCAAGTCGGCACAGGAAATGCTTGGTGCCGCCACCGTTCTCATCACGCATGACATGGGCGTGGTGGCCGGGTTCGCCGAGCGCGTCTTGGTCATGAAGGAATCGCGGATGGTTGAGGAAGGGGATGTCGAGGAGATCTTCTACAGCCCCAGGGAGAAGTACACCCGAGATCTCTTGGCCGCAGTGCCGCGTATCGATCTCGACGATCCGAGCGAATCGAAGAGCATCGCGGGTTCGGCGATGGCCAAAGTTGCTGAGGTCTCCGAGACCCTCCTCCCTCGGGAGAAGCGTCCCGTCGTCCTCGAGGTGACCGACCTCGAACGCATCTTCCCTATCACCAAGGGTGCGCTCATCCGTAAGAAGATCGGCGAGCAACGGGCCGTAGACGGCATTTCGTTCGACATCCGTGAAGGCGAATGCCTTGCTCTGGTCGGTGAATCCGGATCGGGTAAGACCACTACCCTGCTGGAGATCATGCAGCTGCGCAAGCCGCAGAAGGGCGCGATCAGGATCAACGGCAAAGACACTTCTTCGCTCACTCGCGCAGACCGAGCGACGATGCGCAGCGACGTGACGGTAGTGTTCCAAGACCCGATGGCTGCACTGGATCCGAGGATGCCGATCAGCGACATCCTCAAGGAGCCGATGCAGGTTCAGGGGTACAGCAAGGAACGTATGAATGAGCGGGTCGATTGGCTGCTGACGACCGTCGGCCTCACGCCCGAACATGCTTCTCGGTATCCGGCACAGTTCTCCGGCGGTCAGCGACAGCGTGTGGGGGTGGCTCGCGCACTGGCCTGCGAGCCGAAACTCATCGTTCTCGACGAGCCGACCAGCGCCCTGGACGTCACTGTTCAGGCCGGAGTGCTGAAGATGCTTGCCGACCTCAGGTCCCGATTGGGCGTGAGCTTCCTATTCGTCTCCCACGATCTGTCGGTCGTCCGTCACATCTCCGACCGCATCGCGGTGATGAAGTCCGGAAAGCTGGTCGAAATAGGAGACACCGCAAACGTCTTCGACGACCCGCGGCACGAGTACAGCCGCGAGCTGCTTGCTGCAGTTCCGATCCCTGATCCGGCCAAGGCCCGGGCTCGCCGCAGCACCACGATCGATGCCGAGGCGTTCTCCGGTTTTGGTGAGTCCCGATGACGAGAGAACTCATCGCTCTTGCCGGCTGTCACTCGCCCCCGGCCGTTCGACTGCGCGCCCGAAGAACCGTAAAGGAGCATCCACCAAGCAACGTCTCAAGAGCTTGACCACCATGTGAGTTCGTGGTGAGGACACCACCGGCTCAGCTTCTCAGCCCCGCACCGGCCGAATACCGTCGCAAGGCGGCGGCCTCGAAATCAAAGGAGATGCAGAAAATGATTCTCAGAAAGAAGTTCACCTGCGGAGTTGCCGCCATGGCAATCGCGGGTCTCGCGCTGGCAGGGTGTTCTCAAGCACCCGAAGGCGGCGGCAAGGACGGCGATGACAAAGCGCTCGACGCCAGCGCCAATGAGATCAATGCGAAAGACCGCGGTGAGGTCGGCGACGGAGGCGACCTGCGACTGACGAACAATGCGTTCCCCGCGAATTGGAACATCCTCAATCTCGACGGGTACGAGACCAATACCAACGACATGATGGATATGATCTATCCCGATCTATACAGCTACACGGCCGATGGCGAGGTCGTCCCGAACAAAAATTACACGAAGCGTCTCGACGTGGTCTCTGAGGATCCACTCGTCGTTGAGATCGAACTCAACGAGGGGATGAAGTGGTCGGACGGCACTCCGATTGACTACAAGTCCATTGAAAATGTCTTCAAGACGATGGACGGGTCGAAAAAGGACTACAACATCGTGTCCTCCGAGGGCTATGACCAGGTCAAGAAGATCGAGAAAGGCGACAACGACCTCACTGCCAAGGTGACGTTCAAAGAACCTTACGCGGACTGGAAGGGGCTGGCCGACGTTGCCCCCGACTCGCTCGTCAAGGATGCAAAGACCTTCAACGATGCGTGGGTCGATGGTCCGAAGGTCACTGCGGGACCCTACAAGGTCAAGAAGATCGATTCGAAGAACAAGACCGTCCAGATGGAGCCCGACGACAACTGGTGGGGAGACAAGGCTCCCCTGGATTCTGTCCTCATCACCACGATCGAAGATCCTTCGGCAGCGGCCTCCAGCTTCCAGAACGGACAGCTCGATGCCATTGAGACCACGGTTCCTGCCCAATACTCCGTCGTCAAGCCGATGATCGACAATGGTGCTGAACTGCGCCGCGCATCAGCACCAGACTGGAGCCACATCACTCTCAACGGTGAAAAGGGCGGACCGTTGGCTGACGAGACTCTGCGCCAGGCTGTCTTCAAGACTCTCGACCGTGAAGAGATCTTCCTTTCGGTCAACTCGACGATGCCTTACCCGAAGGACACCGAGCAGCTCAACAACCGCATGCTCATGACCAATCAGAACGGGTACAAGGACACCTCTGACGGTCGCGCCGATGCTGACGCGGGCGCCGCAAAGAAGATGCTCGAAGACGCCGGCTACGAGTACGACGACTCGGGCAAGGCGATGAAGGACGGCGAGCCGATCACACTCGAATACGTCTACAACGACGGTTCGAAGACGAACGAAGCAGTCCTGCCCGTTGTCCAGGAGAACCTCAAGGAGATCGGTGTCACAGTCAAGGAGCACAAGGTTCCGCCGACGGATCTCTTCGCCAAGTACATCGATCCCGGCAAGTACGATATGACGCTGTTCGGGTACTCAGGCAACCCGTTCCTCTCCAGCGGCGACTCGATCTGGAAGACCAATGGCGGCCAGAACTTCAGCAACATCGGTGATAAGGAAGTCGACAAGCTACTCAACAAGGCAGCGACTTCCACCGATGAAGACGAGCGAGCAGATCTGATGAATCAGGCAGACGATAAGCTTTGGGACGTCGCCGGCGTCATCCCGCTGTGGCAGTCCTACGACTTCTTCGTCGTCAACCCCGACCTCGCCAACTACGGCGCCTTCGGCTTCGAAAGCCCCGACTGGACGAAGATCGGATACGTCAAGGGATCTGACAAACTCAAGTGATCCTCAGGTGATTCTCGTCTGAGTGGCTGGGGCCGCTGCCGACAGGCAGCGGCCCCAGTTGCTTCCTCCGTTCCCTTTCCCTGCTTCGGCAGTGCCAACGGAAAACGCACAGAAGCGCCGAGGTGGCGCAGACGAATCGTCTGCGCCACCTCGGCGCTGGTGTTGGTTCTGCCGCGGACGACGGTCAGCGGCTGATCAGGACATGCTCAGAAGCAGACCGCGCCCTTCGACGCCGACTGCACGAGCTTTGCGTACTTGCCGAGCACACCGGTGAGGCGGTGGTTCTCGGGCAGCGTCCAGGACTTGCGACGCTCGGCCAGCACCTCTTCGTCGACGTGGAGCTCGATCGAGCGAGCCGCGATGTCGACGGTGATCTTGTCGCCGTCCTCGACGAGCGCGATCGGACCGCCGTCGACCGCCTCGGGGGCGATGTGGCCGATGCACAGACCTGTCGAACCGCCGGAGAAGCGACCGTCGGTGAGCAGCAGGACGTCCTTGCCGATGCCCGCGCCCTTGATGGCGCCGGTGATCGCGAGCATCTCACGCATTCCGGGTCCGCCCTTGGGGCCTTCGTAGCGGATGACGACGACGTCGCCCTTCTTCAGCTCGCCGTTGAGCACGGCGTCCATCGCCGGCTGCTCCTGGTCGAAGACGCGAGCGGTGCCTTCGAAGACGTCGGCGTCGAAACCGGCGGACTTCACGACGGCACCTTCGGGGGCCAGCGATCCCTGCAGCACGGTCAGGCCGCCGGTGGCGTGGATCGGATTGCTCAGCGCACGCAGGATCTTCCCGTCGGGGTCCGGCGGGTTGATCGACTCGAGGTTCTCGGCCACGGTCTTGCCGGTCACGGTCAGGCAGTCTCCGTTGAGCAGACCCGCGTCGAGGAGGGCTTTCATGATCACGGGCACGCCGCCGATCTTGAAGACGTCGTTCATCACATACTGGCCGAAGGGCTTGACGTTGCCCAGGTGCGGGACCTTGTCGCCGATGCGGTTGAAGTCGTCGAGCTCCAGCGTCACTCCGGCCTCGTGCGCGATGGCCAGCAGGTGGAGAACCGCGTTCGTGGAACCGCCGAAGGCCATGACCACGGCGATCGCATTGTGGAGCGATTCGCGGGTGATGATGTCCTTCGCGGTGATGCCCTGCCGCAGCAGGTTGACGACCGCCTCGCCGGACTTGCGGGCGAACATCGTGCGGTTGCGGTGGATGGCCGGCGGAGCGGCCGAACCCGGCAGCGACATGCCCATCGCCTCGGCGGCCGAGGCCATGGTGTTCGCGGTGTACATTCCGCCGCACGCGCCCTCGCCGGGGCAGACGGCGCGTTCGATGGCGTCGACGTCCTTCGGGGACATGGTGCCCGCGCGGCAGGCGCCGACTGCCTCGAAGGCGTCGATGAGGGTGACTTCCTTCTCCGAGCCGTCCTCCATCTTCGCGGTGCCGGGCATGATCGAACCGTTGTAGAGGAAGACGCTCGACAGTCCCAGGCGGGCGGAGGCCATGAGCATTCCCGGGATCGACTTGTCGCAGCCGGCCATGAGCACGGAGCCGTCGAGTCGTTCGGCGCTCATCACGGTCTCGACGGAGTCGGTGATGACCTCACGTGAGACCAGCGAGTAGTGCATGCCTTCGTGGCCCATCGAGATTCCGTCCGAGACGGAGATGGTGCCGAATTCCAGGGGGAAGCCACCGGCCTCGTGGACGCCTTCCTTGGCGGCCGAACCGAGACGCTGCAGCGACATGTTGCAGGGGGTGATCTCGTTCCACGAAGTCGCGATCGCGACCTGCGGCTTCACCCAGTCGTCGTCGCCCATGCCGACGGCGCGCAGCATTCCGCGCGCGGCGGTGGCCTCGAGGCCATCCGTGACATCGCGAGAACGGGGTTTGATGTCGGGAGTGGTGTTATCTGTATCGATGCTCATGCAGGCATGCTACGCCCGATTTCAGCATCCGCACGCCGGACTCTCGCATGATGGAACCACTTGTGGGGACCATGCGAGAGTCCGGCCGCAGAGCCGTGTCGGGGTCCTGCTTAGGTCAGATCCGCGTGACCTATTGACCGCACCTCGGGCCCGCGATTCGCTGGGCCTCGGGCCCCAGCTCACGGCATCTCAGGCCTTGATGAGATTGACCGGCTGCTCACCGTCGTTGATCCGCCTGACCTGCTCGGCGAGGATCTTCACGACCCGTGGCTCGAACGCCGAGGTGTCGCCTCCGACATGGGGTGTGATGAGGGTGTTCGGGGTGCCCCACAGCGCGTGGTTGCGCGGCAGCGGCTCCGGGTCGGTGACGTCGAGTGCAGCATGGAGTCGCCCGGTGGCAAGCTCTGCTACGAGTGCGTCCGTATCGACAACCTTGCCGCGGGCGACGTTGACGATGAGCGCATTGTCGGGAAGCAGGCTGAGGAACCTCTCATCGACCAGGCGGTGGGTGCCCTCGTTGAGCGGAGTGATGAGCACGACCACCTCGGTGTGAGGCAGAAGTTCCGGCAGCTCGTCGACGCCGTGGATCTTCCCGCGCTCGTCCTCACGTGCGGTCGAGGCCACTCGGGTGAGCTGGACTTCGAAGGGGCCGAAGCGGTCGGCGATGGCCGAGCCGATCTCGCCGACGCCGATGATCATCACCCGTCGGTCCTGCAGCGAGCGGTAGCGGTGGTGCTCCCATACCCGCGAGACCTGCGAGCGGACGGCGTCGTCGATTCCGCGCAGGCTGGCGAGAGTCAGCGCCAGGGCGAGCTCGGCGGTGCCTCCGGTGTGCACGCCGGAAGCGGTCGCCACCTGAATTCCGCGTTCGGGCAGGTGGGCGACGGGATCGAATCCGGTCGTCTGAGTGATCACCATGCGCAGGTTGGGCAGCTCGTCGAGCAGCTCGATCGTCGGCCCGGAATCCATGTACGGCAGGATCACGACGTCGACATCGTCACGACTGAGCTTGGCCGACCGTTCGGCGTCGGAGAAGACGACGAGGTCGACGTTCGCGCGCTGGTGAGCAGGTATCCGAGCGATCACACGGTTGCGGAGCTCGGAGTTCGGGAAGGCGATTGTGGTGATGGACATGCCCTCATTGTGGCACGCAGCCTCAGACCATGCCGAGACGTTCGTCACTCTGAGATGATCGGCCTCAGTTCTCGGGCAGGGCCCGTCTCAGT
Source organism: Brevibacterium sp. (assembly GCF_052105255.1). Taxonomy (NCBI): domain Bacteria; kingdom Bacillati; phylum Actinomycetota; class Actinomycetes; order Micrococcales; family Brevibacteriaceae; genus Brevibacterium; species Brevibacterium sp. Next base: position 8,157 of record NZ_JBQDYQ010000013.1, on the reverse strand, counting down.
TCGCAGGCAGCGATTTCCCGATCCGAGTGAAGACGGCCTCGATCACCTCGAGCTCGGCGTCGCTGACATGGTCGAAGAAGACCTCGCCGACATAGCTCTTGTGCTGAGAGCCGGCGGACAGGAACGCCCGCGCTCCTGCCTCGGTCAGCGCCACATTGTGGGCACGCCCGTCATCGAGACACTGGGTCTTCGTCACCAGCCCCGCCTCGACGAGGACCTTGATCCGATAGTTCAGCCGCGACGGCGAGAAGACGAGCTTCTTCGCCAGGGCGCTCATCGTCAGCGTCCGCTCCGGCGCTTCCCACAGCAGGAGCAGAGTGTTGTAGTCACTGACATCGAGGCCCGCATCGTCCTTGAGCTGGATCTCAAGAGCTTGACGCAGGCGCTGCGAGGTCTCGAAATAGGTCCGCCACGCGTTCTGTGCCAGCGCCTCCTTCCCGAGCCCGAATCTGATCTCCGTCATCTCAGCCCTCGAGCAGCTGTGCGAACGGAGTGACGTTGGCCGGGTCGAATTCGTCGACGATTCCGCGATTCGCCGAGGACCCCGGGGACGCCCCTGCCCCTGCACGATCGCGCGGATCGGGGCCGGCCACCTCGGCGAGGTCGTCGTTTCCGGACCCGCTGATCGTTGCGGTCAGGGACACGAGCTCCTCCCCCGCCTGACGGATCCGTGCGGTCAGCGCCCGGCCGCCTTCGACGGTTCCCCAGTCGTCGGTCGCGGCGAAGACCGTCGTGGGCACGACGATGCCCTTGAGGTAGGACAGCATCGGCCGCAGCACGGCGTCCCCGGCCAGGGAATGCCGGGCGGTGCCGCCGGTGGAGGCGATGAGCACGGGCTTGCGGCTCAGCGCCTTGTCGTCGACGTGCTGCCAGAACAGGGTGTGCAAGCCGACGGGTGCGGCCTTGTACACCGGTGCGACGGTGACGATGGCGTCGGCCGCGGCGATGGTTGCGAAGGCCGTCTCCAGCGCTTCGGAGCGGAACCCGATCAGGGTCATATCCGTCAGCGCGGTGGCAAGGCTGCGGACGTTGATGACGTCCGTGGTCACGTCGATGCCCACTGATCCCCCCGCCGAGGCGGCCTGACCGAGGATCCGGTTAGTGAGCTTGAGCGTGGTCGAATCCTCGCTGAGCGAGGTGGTCACGGCCACGATGTTCATCGTCTTCGTGCTCATCAGCGGTCGGCTCCTTCCCGTGTCGCGTTGTGGGCGTCGTTCTGGGCCGCTTCGGCAGAGCGTGCCTGGCGGCCCTCGAAGGCACGCGATCCTTCTCCGCCGCCGGGGATCGGATCCCGGCCTTCGCGGTGGCGCATGACCAGCGACCCGTGCGTCGGGGCATCGGGGACGTCGGCCGGGCGGCCCTTCGCGAACTCCTCGCGGAGAACGGGGATGACCTCTTCGCCGAGGAGGTCGAGCTGCTCGAGCACCGTCTTCTGCGGCAGTCCCGCATGGTCGATGAGGAAGAGCTGACGCTGGTAGTCTCCGGCCCAGTCGCGGAAGCTCAGGGTGCGCTCGATGACCTGCTGGGGTGACCCGACGGTCAGCGGAGTCTGCGTCGAGAAGTCCTCGAGGCTGGGCCCGTGGCCGTAGACCGGGGCATTGTCGAAGTAGGGACGGAACTCGCGGACGGCGTCCTGGGAGTTCTTGCGCATGAATACCTGACCGCCGAGGCCGACGATCGCCTGGCTGGCTGTGCCGTGACCGTAGTACTCGTAGCGCTGACGGTAGAGCTGAACCATCCGCGCGGTGTGCGAGGTCGGCCAGAAGATGTTGTTGTGGAAGAACCCGTCGCCGTAGTAGGCGGCCTGTTCGGCGATCTCGGGGCTGCGGATCGAACCGTGCCACACGAACGGCGGGACCTCGTCCAGAGGGGTCGGGGTGACGGTGAAGCCATTGAGAGGAGTGCGGAACTTGCCTTCCCAGTCGAGGTTCTTCTCACGCCACAGACGGTAGAGCAGGTTGTAGTTCTCGACCGCCAGCGGGATGCCGGCACGGATGTCCTTGCCGAACCACGGGTAGACGGGGCCGGTGTTGCCGCGGCCCATGATCAGGCTGATGCGACCGTCGGAGAGGTGCTGCGCGTAGGAGTAGTCCTCGGCGATGCGCACGGGATCGGTCGTGGTGATGAGCGTCGTCGCCGTGGAGAGTTCGAGTGTCTGCGTCTGCGCGGCGATGTTGGCCAGCAGGACCGGCGGATTCGCCGGCGCCACGAAGGGCGGGTTGTGGTGCTGACCGGTGGCGAAGACGTCGAGTCCGACCTCCTCGGCCTTCTTGGCGATCTCGACGGTGTTCTTGATCCGCTGGTGTTCGCTGACGGTGGTGCCGTCAGTGGGGTCGGTGGTGACATCGCCGATTGTGAAGATTCCGAATTCCATGGCGCCTCCTGCGTCTGAGCTCCTGCGGCATGAGCGGCCGCCCTGCTGATCGAACTCACTTCAATTTTGAAGTAACTAGTTGAAAGCTTAACAGACGTGGTCTCAGAAGTATTCCCGGGGGCGGAGAATGAAAACAGAACGGCTCCCGCCCGTAGGCAGGAGCCGCTGTCAGTCCGGCAGCAGAGCCGCCTCAGATCCAGAGCGCGGGGTCCTCGAGGACGAAGTCCGGGTGTTTCACCGAGCCGTCATCCGCAGATGCCGTCGCCGGGGCGGCGCCGTCCTTCTTCTTCGGGCGCACGGTCGCGGGAATGCCCACAGCGCTCGAGTCGGCCGCCACGTCCTTGACGACGACGGCATTGGCTCCGACCGCGGAGT
>NZ_JBQDYQ010000013.1:0-5308 GCF_052105255.1 Brevibacterium sp. | reverse complement strand
CTCGAGTCGGCCGCCACGTCCTTGACGACGACGGCATTGGCTCCGACCGCGGAGTTGTCGCCGACGACGACCGGGCCGAGGATCTTCGCCCCGGCGCCGACGAGCACGTGGTTGCCGATCGTCGGGTGGCGCTTCGTCTGTGCCATCGATGTGCCGCCGAGGGTCACCTGGTGATAGAGCATGACGTCGTCGCCGATCTCCGAGGTCTCGCCGATGACGACGCCGTTGGCGTGGTCGATGAAGAAGCGACGCCCGATCTGCGCCCCCGGGTGGATCTCCACACCGGTCAGCGTCCTTACCAGCTGGGACATCAGTCGCGCGGGTACCTTTCCAGCATCGTGCTGCCACAGGCGGTGGAGTCCGCGGTGGGCCCAGATGGCATGCATCCCCGGGTAGGACACCAATGAGACGAAATCACTGCGCGCCGCCGGATCTCGCCGCTTCACCGTCTCAAGGTCTTCTTTGAGCGTCTCTCGCACACCGGGTCGGGTCAGCCCATAGGCTGCCGCACCGGCGGCCGCCGCGGCCGCTGTCCACAGTGCCTTCATCGTTGACTCCCCTGCTCGTTCGTCTTGGTCTGTCTCGTGCAAGTCGGATCCGTGCGGAAGAATTCCCGCAGCGGTCCGACATCGGACTCTGCAGACAGCGAGGGCGCCAAACCGAAGTCTGACGCCCTCGTGCCGCTACCATGGAGTCAGTCCATGTACTCGGCAAACAGCGGAGTCGACAGATACCGCTCGCCGTAGCTGGGAATGATGACGACGACGCGCTTGCCGGCGTTCTCCGGTCGAGACGCGACCTTCTCGGCAGCGAAGAGTGCGGCACCGGAGGAGATGCCGACGAGCAGGCCCTCTTCGACAGCGACGGCGCGAGCCCGCTCGAAGGCGTCGTCGTTGTCAACATCGACGACTTCGTCGTAGATATCGGTGTTGAGCACCTTCGGCACGAAGTTCGCGCCGAGGCCCTGGATCGCGTGCGGTCCGGCCGTACCTTCGGTCAGCAGCGGCGAAGCGGCGGGCTCGACGGCGATGATCTTCACATCCGGGTTGGCCTCACGCAGCGCGGCTCCCGCGCCGGTGATGGTTCCGCCCGTGCCGATGCCGGAGACGAAGATGTCGACCTTGCCGTCGGTGTCGGCGAGGATCTCTGGACCGGTGGTGGCCTTGTGGATCTCGGCATTGGCCTGGTTCTCGAACTGGCGCACGAGGACGGCGCCGTCGGAAGCAAGCTCTTCGGCCTTGGCCACTGCCCCCTTCATACCTTCAGCCTTGTCGGTGAGGACGAGTTCGGCACCGAAGGCGCGCAGCAGGGCGCGACGTTCCTTCGACATCGACTCGGGCATCGTCAGCTTGACCTTGTAGCCGCGGGAGGTGCCGACCATGGCCAGCGCGATGCCGGTATTGCCCGAAGTCGCCTCGACGATGGTTCCGCCGGGCTTGAGTTCGCCTGATTTCTCGGCGGCGTCGATCATCGCTACGCCGATGCGGTCCTTGACGGAGTTGCCGGGGTTCGAGGATTCGAGCTTCGCCACGATCTCGGCGCCCGACCGGTCACTGGCCTTGTTGATGCGGACCAGCGGCGTGCGGCCGACGAGTTCGGAGACGTTGTTGAAGATGGTCAAAGTAAGTCCTTTCACGATTCCTTGTGCACCGCCGTCGACGGCCACTCGCCGTTCGGCGGACGTGCACCTGAACGGGTGGAACGACAGCTTGCATCTCGTGGTCCGAGACGGCTTGTGCTCATCATAACCATGCCGACCCTGAACGTGTTCCCAGATGTGTTGCTCAACAATCTGTGTTCGCTGGCGGCGAAACTACATGACGTTCCCTATCACAGGCTGGGAACGGTCGCATGTCTATCCATCTGCCGCAGTTCCGATTCGCAACAACCGCTGAGCAATCGGCGGACATGATCACCGAGGCGGCTCTCCCTGACGCTCATGCCTGGCCCTCGCCGTCAGGCTGGGGCTGAGACGGTCTCCGGCGACCGATACGATTATCCTCATGGCTATTCATCCCATCGTCGTCTACGGCGAGCCCGTTCTGCATCGTCGTGCCGAGAAGATCGTCGAGTTCGACGAGGGCCTTGCCGAACTCGTCGCAGACATGCACGAGACACTCGACGCCAGCAACGGTGTCGGACTGGCCGCACCGCAGATCGGCGTCGGCAAGTCCATCTTCGTGTACAACGCCGATGACGACTATGGTGTGCGTCGTCGCGGCACCTTCGTCAATCCCGTGCTCATTGCCTCAAAGGTTCCCGACACACGTCCCGATCCCGACGATGAGACCGAAGGGTGCCTGTCGGTGCCGAGTCTCGATTTCCCCCTCAAACGTGCCGACAGGGTCACCGTCAACGGCTTCGATGAGAAAGGTGAACCGGTGACCCTGAGCGCTGACGGGTGGTTCGCGCGCATCATGCAGCACGAATACGACCACCTGCAGGGAACCCTCTACGTCGACCGCCTCGATAAGCGCTGGTCGAAGAAGTGGAAGAAGGCCCAGGAAGCGCATGGCTACAACCAACCGGGCCTGTCATGGATGCCAGGAGTCGACCCCGACCCCTTCGGCCACTGAGCCCGGGTCGAGCTCAGGCCTCGAGTTCGTCCACGGACTTCTGAGCCGCAGCCAAGCGGGAGTCGAAGTCGTCGAAATCATCGGCGGTCTGATCGAGTTCGGCGACGAGCCCGGAGATGATCGACGACTGCGAGTCCGCGTCGATGCGCAGCTCCCTGAACTGCCAATCGGCGGAATCGTCCGCGGCGGTGCGAGACAGCACGTCGAGCACCCGGTCACCGAGCTCGCGGGAGCGTTCGGAGTTGTGCAGCAGCATCAGCTGCTGATCGAGTTCGAGGAGGCGCTCGTAGTAGTCGTGCATCGACTCCACGCGGCGTGCCATGGACGAGAACGCGACGGCCAGCTTCGACAGATAGGTCTCCACCGACTTCGCGGTCCCCGCATCACGGATGCCCTCGATCTCCTCGCGGAGGCTGACGAGTTCCTGCAGCCGCACGCCGATGGAGGCCACGGCATGGTCGAGGTCGACGCGAGAGACGTGGTCTTTGAGTATCGGATGGGTCCAGGCGCGGGTGCGCACGATCTTGCGGGCGATCGTGACGGCGAGATGGAACAGGCGCTGCTCGTCGGTGTCCCGGCCTTCCTTGCGCCCGGGCAGATAGCCGAGGCTGGCCGGGGTCACCCACTGGGCGCCTGAGAACTTGCGTCGGTTCTTCCGGCTCAGACGCTTCGGATCACGGAAATATTTGGGGCCGGTGACGGCCGCGAAGATTCCGGTCCCCAGGGCGGTGGCCGCACCCATCCCGCCGAAGGTCAGTGCGGCATCGGCGAACCCAGAGACCAGAGCCAGTCCCCCGGGGGCCGCGAATCCCGCGGTCAAGGCGGTGCCGGCGGCGGTGCCGCCTTTGAACAGGACGCTGGAGCGGAAGAAGTTCCGGCTCATCCCACCGGTGAGCATGATCGCGCTCGGGGCTCCGGCCGAATAGCGGTATCCGCGGGCACTCCAGGCGCGCAGCACCGCCTCGTTGACGCTGTCGGGCACGAGCACCCGGTAGATCGGCGCGGACTTACCGCATTCGCTCTTCCACAGCGATTTCCACTCAGACACCGCTTCACCTCCACGCGTGTGGGTCACGCTCTTGGCCCTGTCCCTGTAGGCCATCGGTTGCGGGGAATGCGAACAGCCACACCCTCCGCTGTGCTCGGGAACCCGGACGGCTCCCTTGGACGCACAGTCTAGAGGGTGTGGCTGGATCAATCCTGAGTCCTGCTCGGCACGGTCAGGCGCCGGCGTCGACCAGGATCAGTTCGGACCTGAGCTCAGCCATTGATTTTGGAGAGGATGAGGTCCTTGGCCTTTCCGGCATCGGCCTGTCCGCGGGTGGCCTTCATGATCGGGCCCATGAGCGCACCGATGGCCTGCATCTTTCCGCCCTTGATCTTCTCGACCACATCGGGGTTGGCCGCGATGGCCTCCTCGACGGCGGCTTCGAGTGCCCCGGTGTCCTCGACGATTTCGAGGTCGCGGGCGGCCATCACCTCGGCGGGCTCGCCTTCGCCGGCTGAGACTCCGGTGAGCACATCCTTGGCCAGCTTGTCGTTGAGCTTGCCCTCATCGATGAGATCGACGAGTCCTGCCACCTGGGCGGGTGTGACGATCTCGGTGGGGTGCTTGTCCTCCTGGTTGGCCAGGCGGGCGACCTCACCGGTCCACCATTTGCGTGCCGCGGCCGGCTTCGCTCCGGCAGTGACGGTGTCCTCGATGGCTTCGAGAAGTCCTGCGTTGACGATGTCGCGCATCTCCAGGTCGGAGAACTTCCATTCCCCGAGGAGGCGGCGACGCTTCTGCGCCGGCAGCTCGGGCAGACTCGCCCGCAGCTGATCGACCCATTCGCGGGACGGCTGCAGCGGAACGAGGTCCGGCTCGGGGAAGTAGCGGTAGTCGTCGGCGTCGGACTTCGGACGCCCCGAAGAGGTCTCTCCGGTCTCCTCGTGGAAGTGACGGGTCTCCTGGACGACCTTCTCCCCCGCCTCGAGGAGGCTCGCCTGGCGGGCGATCTCGAAGCGCACGGCACGTTCGATCGAGCGGAAGGAGTTGACGTTCTTCGTCTCCGTGCGGGTACCCAGCGGTGCCTCGGGGCTCTCGCGCAGGGACACGTTGACGTCGGCGCGGACGTTGCCCTGCTCCATGCGGGCTTCGGAGACGTCGAGGGCGCGGAAGATGTCCCTCAGTGTGCGCACATAGGCGGCGGCCACCTCGGCGGCTCTCTCCCCTGTCCCGGTGATCGGGTGGGTGACGATCTCCACGAGCGGCACACCGGCGCGGTTGTAGTCGACCAACGAATGGTCGGCGCCCTGGATGCGGCCGGTGGCCCCTCCCACGTGGGTGTTCTTGCCGGCGTCCTCCTCCATGTGGGCGCGCTCGACGGGGACGGTGACGATGGTGCCGTCCTCGAGCTCGACCTCGACCCGGCCCTCGGCCGCGATAGGCTCATCGGACTGGCTGGTCTGGAAGTCCTTGGGCACGTCCGGGTAGAAGTAGTTCTTGCGGGCGAACCGACAGGTCTCGGCGATCTCGCAGCCGAGCGCCAGACCGATCTTGATCGCGTACTCGACACCCTTTTCGTTGACCACGGGCAGGGACCCGGGCAGGCCCAGCGAGGTGGGGGTCACGTTTGTGTTCGGTCCCCCGCCGAAGGTGTTGGGGGCGGCGTCGAACATCTTGGTCGCGGTGCCGAGTTCGACGTGGACCTCGATGCCGATGACCGGATCGTATTTCTTGATCGCGTCTT
>NZ_JBQDYQ010000012.1:61443-64508 GCF_052105255.1 Brevibacterium sp. | reverse complement strand
GGGGGGGGGCGAGGGAATGACTTGCTCGATGTCGTTGATGTGATGCTCGGGACCGGGCTGCGAATCTCCGAGGTGCTTGCTCTTCGCTGGGAAGACGTCGATCTCGGCGAGCATCCGACACTGACTGTCTCGGGCACGCTTGTCTATCTCAAGAAGAAGGGGCTGCAGCGGCAGTCAGATACCAAGACCGCGAGCGGGTTCCGAATCCTCACCCTGCCGGCCTTCGCGGTCGAGGTGCTGCTTCGTCGAAGCGTCGAGGCGACCCCGACCGAGACTAACGCGGTGTTCCCGGCCGGCGCTGGTACGTGGAAGTGGCCGAATAATTACCGGCGTTCGCTTCGTGATGCTCTCAAGACGATTGAGGGGCAAGGGCGGATCTCGCCTCACGTGTTCCGGAAGTCCGTGGCCACGCTGATCGATGCCGAGGCCACCCTCGAAGCGGCGGCGGCAGTGCTCGGGCACGGCGGTCACGTCGAAGCACTATGTGGCGAAGGCGACAGCGGCTCCGGATATGTCATCGATCCTCGACCAGCTCGGCCAGGATCGAAACGAAAACGATGGGTAAATGTGGGGAACTCGACTCCTCATCAGTTTCGACTCAGCCTCACACTTTGCATCGTTGCAGGTCAGCTCAAATATCTCTGGTCCCCCCAGTGGGACTCGAACCCACACTGAATCGATTTTAAGTCGACTGCCTCTGCCGATTGGGCTATAGGGGGAATGCTCAGAACACACTTTATCGGCAAAGCCCGGCCACCGCGATCTGAGACATCCCGCCGACGATCCGGGTACACGGCTAACCTGGAACGATGACGACGAACGGGCCCACCAGACAGGCCTGGGTGATCCTCGTCGTCGGCGTCCTCACGCAGATGGCGGCGACCATCGCGATCGCCGGACCCGCCTTCCTCATCCCATACATGCACTCCGATCTCGGGTTCACACTCACCCAGGCCGGCACCGTCGCAGCCGCACCGAGCTTCGGACTCATCCTCACCCTCATCGCCTGGGGCGCATTCGCCGACCGATTCGGGGAACGTCTGGCGATGACCCGGGGGATCGGGCTGACGGCTGTGTTCTCGGCCGCCGCGGTGCTCGTCGTCGACTCGCCGATCTGGATGGTCATCGTCATCGCCGCCTCCGGTGCTGCCGCCGCCTCCGTGAATTCGGCGTCCGGCCGCGTCGTCATGGGCTGGTTCCCCCGCCACCGCCGAGGACTGGCCATGGGCATCCGCCAGATGTCCCAGCCCCTGGGCACAAGCGTGGCCGCCGTGACCATCCCGGGAATCGCCGCGGCCGGCGGATTCCCCGCCTACCTGTGGTTCGTCGCCGCTGTGACCGGGGCGCTCGGCCTCGTCTGCTTCGCCCTCATTCGCAACCCACCGGACCAGACCCCCACCCGCACCGAGGTGGCCGAACTCGACCAGGGCACCGATCCCCAGACGACGCGCGCCGATGACACCGAACCGAGGATCACCTCGGCGGGGGAAAGACAGCCCAGCACCGCCTCGGCGATCAATCCCTACCGCAGCGATTCCTTCCTGTGGCGCATCCACGCTGTCTCCGCGCTACTCGTCGTCCCGCAGTTCGCGTTCTCCACCTACGGACTCGTCTGGCTCATCGTCGTCCAAGGGATCGGGGCGGGGCACCGCGGGAGCGATCGTCGCGATCGCCCAGATCGTCGGCGCTGTCGGTCGCATGGTCGTCGGCGGACTCTCCGACCGCACGGGATCCCGCGTGGGCCTCATGCGCATCGTCGCCGTCGCGGCCGTGATCGTCGTGGTCGCCATCGCCGTCCTGTCGCTGACCGAGCTGCCCGCCCTCGCCTCGGCCGTCTTCGTCCTCGCCTCGGCCGTCTCCGTGGCCGACAACGGTCTGGCCTTCGCCTCGGTGGCCGAAGCGGCCGGACCGCGGTGGTCAGGCAAGGCGCTGGGAGCCCAGAACACGGGACAGTTCGTCATGTCGGCTCTGCTCGGTCCCGGATTCGGTGCCCTGGTGACGGCGTTCGGCTATCCGCTGTCCTTCGGACTCATCTCGCTGGCCCCACTTTTGAGCGTCGGAATCATCCCGCGACGCGACGTGGATCGCATAACCTGATATTCATCTCGGCACATTATCGTGCACGAGGCACACTCCGGTGTCGACAGTGAAAGGGAAAGATCTCGTGAACAGTCTGTTCCAAGAGAATCTGCGGGAGTACATCGACAAACTCCGCCTCGAAGGCTACGCCGTCGCGGACAGCCAGACGACGGATCCGCACCTGATCGACCCCATGGGCCGGGCCGTCGAAACGTGGCGGGAAGGGTACCCGTACGACAAACAGTTGGACCGCGAAGAATACGAACTCGAGAAGTACAAACTGCAGGTCGAACTGCTGAAATTCCAGTACTGGGGTCAGGACACCGGCGCCAAACACGTCATCGTCTTCGAAGGTCGGGACGCCGCCGGCAAGGGCGGAACGATCAAACGCTTCACCGAACATCTCAATCCGCGTGCCGCCCGCGTCGTCGCACTCAACAAACCCTCTGACCGCGAAGCCGGCCAATGGTACTTCCAGCGTTATATCTCCCACCTGCCCACGAGCGGGGAGATCGTCATGTTCGACCGTTCTTGGTACAACCGGGGCAATGTCGAGCGGGTCATGGGATTCTGCACCGACGACGAGTACGAGACCTTCATGGAACAGGCTCCCGTGTTCGAGAAGATGCTCATCGACTCCGGAGTCCACGTCACGAAGTTCTGGTTCTCCGTGACCCAGCGAGAGCAGCGGACCCGGTTCGCGATCCGTCAGATCGACCCGGTGCGGCGGTGGAAGCTCTCTCCGATGGACCTCGAGTCCCTCGATCGCTGGGACGACTACACGAAGGCGAAGGAAGAGACGTTCCGCCGCACGGATACCGATCACGCTCCGTGGATCACGATCAAGAGCAACGACAAGAAGCGCGCCCGCCTCAATGCGATGCGCTACTTCCTCAATCAGTTCGACTACGCGGACAAAGACCGATCGGTCGTCTATGAAGCCGACCCGCTGCTCGTCCGTCGCGGCCGCGACGCCGTCGACGACT